>NZ_MWQG01000024.1:0-52440 GCF_002210365.1 Fibrobacter sp. UWH1 | reverse complement strand
GGAAACCATAGGGAGCAGAAGCCACATAGCAACCGTTAGAAGCCACAGCAGGATAGGCATCACAGGTAAAGGAACCATGGAGAGATGCATCGGTATCATAGAGAACAGCCGCCATGGAATAGGTACAGTTACCCTCAATTTCAGGATCATTCAAGGAAATCACCTTGCCATCGGGGGATTCGCCCGGATCAGCAATAAAGAACAGTTCGTCAACGCCATAGCCTTCATACAATGCGGCAGAAGCGATAGGAGTCAACTTAGAAGCGCCCCATCCATCAATACCAATTGCATCATCAAGAGATTCATCTTCAGCCTTGAAGAAAATCAGATTTTCAGGCAGTTCTTCATCCATCCACACTGCGTAATACCAGCCGCACATATCGGGAGCGACCTTCAGATACTGGCGGTTTTTATAGGTACCATCACCGGAATACATGGGAACGGAAGCCTTCCACTCTTCATCGTCGGGTACAAGGACATAGAAGTACTTGATATCAGGCTTTTGGGAAGAAATCAAAGTAGATCCAGGCTTCTTGGGATTTTCCATCACATAGACATCGCCGTCATCTGTCGGACAGGGAATATCAAGATGGCTAGGAATAAGCATAGAATACATAGATTCGTAGCCGTTCCATTTAGACGCAAGAACATAATACAGTTCAGTACGGCCATAAGCAGAAGATCCCGAATTGACCTTAACCATATGCTGGATACCAAACTTTTCCTCAGGGCTCGAATACACGCTTTGATTTACCTTAATATCATAAAAACCGGTAGCCGAATTGAACATGTCTTCTGTAATGGCAAAAGTCTTGTTCAAAATGACGACATCCATTGCGCCAGACCATTCAGCCGGTTTCTGAAAATGAATTGTTCCAGAACATGTGGCGAAAGCACTTTCGGAGCAAGCAAAAATCGCAGCGACACTCAGCAAACTTTTAATAAACTTCTTCATGTCACCCTCCTATTACAAGAACCAGAAGGTTAAATTAAACTGTCCCTGCCAAGTCTTGGGCGCATCATCAGCATCGTTTAAGGCAGTGATACCCATAACAAAACGCAAGCTCATGTCAAGGGCCTTTGTACCGATGTACTTCGTGGAACCGACACCAATGACTGCATCCATTTCAAACACGTCGCTCACGTCATGTTCGCGGAAAGTCTGCTTTCCGAAATCATCTTCGATAACAGTCTTACTCTTGGAATAAAGGGCGAAAGACGCCTGGGGGCCCACTTCCAGGAAAGCCACATTCGGCAAGGCGAAACGAGCCAATACCGGCACATCGATACGAAGCTGCTTGACGTAATATTCAATGGTCATGTCTGACTTTTCGGGAAGTCGATCAGAATCATCCCAAGTAAGAATCACAGATATGTCCGCTTCACTGCTTGCATAACGATAAGCCCCGCCCACTTCCACATGGACACCGGCAAATTCACTGGGCATGTACAGCACGCTAAGGCCGGCATTATAGCCAAGACCCCAGAAATTGCCCAGAATATCATCGGCCCCGGAAGTCTTGATGGAATAGCCCGAAGCACTCTTACCGAGGGAACCGAATCCAAGCTTTGTGTCGTAGAAATCGTTATAGGTTCCAGCAGCAAATACACCCGCGAAGAATTTCTTGCGGTCATCATTTGCGGGAACAGACGAAGTGGAGTTGACCGCAGGTTGTGAACCAAAAGGAACAAAGCTATCGCCATCCTGTGCAGCAGGAACGGCAGCAGGTGCCGCAGCATTTGCATTCCCAGTAAAAGTCCATTGCAGTCCTTCTTGCTGAGCCGCAGCAGGAGCGGCAGTGGCAGGAGCGGCCGCAGTTTTAGATTCGGCAGAGGAAGCCGGGGCGGGAGCTGCCTGACTAGGAGCAGCCGGTTCCGCAATTTCTACAAAACCGTGATCCTGAGGTGAGGGAGGCACAGGCGGAATTTCATCCTCCTGAACCGCCACAGGCGCAGGCAACGCTTCAGCGGGAGCAGCATTCCCATCGGCAACGGCACCCGTTGCAGGAGCGGCGGGCTCATCATCCCATCCAACATCAGCAGAATCCCAGTTTCCCTGGGCAAAGGCGGAAGCAAAGCAAATTCCCAGCAGGGCCATCAGTCGCTTCATATCTTCTCCTTAAAATTAAAAGTCAACTGTCCCCAGTTGACTCCCATCATTATTAAAAAATTTTCTTGGCGTCGGTCAGTTCGCCACCCTTTTCGTGGAACAGAACCAAAGTACCGCCACCCATCTTCCGGAATACGGCAGTCAATCGGGTCACCACATCGGACTCCTCGAAGCCGATTTCATTGGCAGCGGTTTCGCCAATGACCAAACCCACAGCTACCATCTGAGGAGAAACCCTACGCAGGTAGTTCAGCAAGTCTTCGTCGCTATTCAGGATATCTGTTGCGGTAGGCTTTTCCAGTTCAGCGGGATCACGCATGCTCACCAGCAGCGGATACATTTCGTCAGAAACCATCTGCTTGGCGTTCAAGTACAGCGTATTGCCAACAAAAAGGCTAATGGAATCGTTCAGGACCTGACGGACTTCGACAACCACGTCACTCTGGACAGCCATTTCCTGAATTTCCAACTTAGAAGGTCCGCAAGCCACAAGGGCCATAGACAGGGCGGACAGCAAAACAATCGCAAACTTCTTCATGATTCCTCCTATAGAGTTTGCGAGAATATAAGAAAATTATAATAAGCCTCAAAGACCTATTCAAAAAACATCCCCCTCACATCCTTTTATTTTTCGAGGATATGCAGAGCCCTTTCAATCAATTCCGGCTTAAGATCGAACACCCGGCTCAAAGTTTCCACGCGATCGGGCACCTCAATCCGTTCCATACGGGAGCCATTGGCATCTCGGGTTACCAGATTTCCCTTCTGGTAATAGTACTGCACGCCCCGTTCGCGGTCTAGGCGGTTCAGCACCGGATAAGTCATCATTTCCCTATAAAAACTTCCATTCCAGTGCTGCTTAAATTCCTCTACAGAAACGCCCTCCACCGGATAGTCAAAACGCAATTTCATGGGAGCGCCCGCACCCCCAGTCCAAAGGGACATGGCGTCGGCAGAAGGACGGTCCAGACGGACGCAGTTAGGAACCAGCGGAAAGAACGCAGTTCCCGTTCCAAAGGGAGGCGGCTGGGGAATCGGCAGCGGATCAAAAATCAAGTACCCCGGATCAAAAAGATATTCCGTTGCAGGAGCCAATGGAGACGACGTATTGTCGGGCAGAATCAACGCGCAATGGATATTCCGTTCCTTACGTTTATGGCCCATGACCAGGCGAGGCTTAAAACCCATATCCACAAAAACCTGATACAGGTGCCAAGTCATGCTAAAGCAGGTGCCGCCACCCATCCAGGCGTCCACATCGTTCTGAAAACTATCGTCCAGCTTCTGGGCGGCAGACGAACTTCCCGTCTGTTCAAGACGGATAATCTTCGTCAGGTTCTCGTAAGTCACCTTTGATAGTTTATCGCAAATTTCGCGAATCTTTTCCCACTGTTCAGAAGTCATTTTTTTACGGACAGTTAATTTTCGATTTATGGGGTAAAGTTAGAAGTGTACCGCAAACTTTATAAAAACAATAAAAGGCCGTCTACACCAAGAACCGTAACACAAGCCACCACGGCAACGCCAACAAGACCCGCGCCAAACAAGGAAGCCACCACGGCAGCCACAAGAGCGCAGGCGCCAGAAAGTTTGCTATCGGTTGAATAGAATATGGCAGGGACAGTCATGGCCGCAAGAACCGTGTAAGGCACATAAGCCAAAAAGGAACGCCAGAACGGGCTCTTCAATTTTGACTTCAGCAGCACAAAGGGGACGGCACGCAAAAGGTACGTCACCACAGCCATCACCGCCAGATACATAAAGTATAGCTTCAAGTTCATGTTTCAGCCTCCTCATCCTTGACAGGGAAAAGAGCCGCGCAAATCAGGGAAGCGATCAAGGCGCAGATGATAATGGCAAAGCCCACGGTAACACCGCTTAGGGCCGGCACAAACTTAAAGGCGAGACTACAGCCTATCGCGATAGCCACAGCAAGCATCGTCGGCTTATGGGCCTTCATCTGGGGAACCACGATGGCAATGAACATACCATACAGTGCAACCCCCAGGGCATTAGTCACAATAGCCGGTAAAATTTCGCCACATATGGCACCAGACAAAGTTCCCAGGGACCAACCTATATAAGGCAAGGTGGCCAGGCCCAAAAAGTAAATCGGGGTGACCGGTTCCTTCTGTACCATGGAAACGGCATAAATTTCGTCGGTAATACCCATGGCCAGGAACAATCGCTTTCCAGTACCGAAACTAGGCGCCACCTTCTGGGAAAGGGAAATGGCCATCAGGCTGTAACGCAGATTGATAAAGAAAGTCGCAATAGCCATTTCGACGAATGTGCCTGCCGCATCAGCCATAATCTGCAAACCGGCAAACTGCCCTGCAGAAGTCAAGTTAGTCATGGAGATCAAGGTGACCAGAGGCCAAGTCAATAATTTGGACCCGGCAATGCCAAAAGAAAAGGATACGGCAAAATATCCAATTCCAATGGGAAGTCCGTCTTTTACACCTTTCGTAAATTTCATGAGGCCAAATATACAAAAATGCCCGCTATTTCTAGCGGACACTTCGTCTAACAAATTTAGGGAATGAAGATTACTTCAGCATGATGCGCTTGGTCATGTTGGCAGAGCCAGCACGGACGCGTACGATGTAGCTACCGCCAGCCAGAGTTTCCAGGGCAACATCGCTATTGACGTTGCGGAGACTCATCATGGGGCGACCCTGCATATCGAACACATCAACATTCACAAGGTCAGCACCACCAATCTGGAGGGTACGGCCATGGAGAGCCACAGACAGCGGGTTAGCAACAACGGTATTCAGAGCGACGGTAGAAGCAGAAGAGCTGGGATCCTTGCTATCGCTGCTTGCCGGCGGAACAATCTTGAGACCATCGCACTTGAAGTTATCCACATAGAGGTAGTTGGGTTCAACTTCAGCCTTGATTTCCCAGTGGAAAGCAGAAACCAGAGACTTATCCAGAACCACTTCAGCACCCCAGCCATCCTGTTCCAGGTCAGACCAGGCGATCTTGGCAGTAGTCCAGGAAGTAGAAGCCTTCATAGCAACCATATGGCGGTCATAATCAGTCAGAGCGCCCGTGCCATCACCCTTGAGGACAGCCTTGAAGTTATGAGCGGAACCGATGTAGTCGTAAGAAATTTCGGTGCAGCTGGAAAGATCATAGGCTTCATCTTCTTCGCCCAGGTTCAAACCGAGAGCCACATAAGGATCATACTTGTTATCACCCTGATCCAGAACGACATCCTTAAGGCCAGCCATAGTGGTGGAACCGTTGGTTGCCGGGAAAATTACCACATAGCCACCATTTTCAGCGTCTTCTTCGTTAGCGAAGGTAGATGCGCCCTTGTCGCCCTTATCGTTGTAAGCGAACCAGTAGCCACCAGTGTAAGCCTGGTTGTCGCCATCTTCGAAGTCATCCACTACGCCTGCGGGGGTAGCAACAGTTGCGCTGCTTCCTGCTGTTGCAGAGCTGGAGGAACCGTTCTGGACAGCAGAGCTGGAAGAGGCACCCGCAGCAGCAACGGTCAACTTGACAACGACCTTTTCACCATTGATGGTCAGAGTTTCAGACTTGGAAGATGCCCATTCGGGAACAGTTCCAAAAATGGTTACGGTACCGTTCTTTTCTTCAATTGTCAGGAAGGACAGAGCCCAGTCGCGGCTGAAGGAAGTTACGCCGGTAATAGTAACAGTAGCGAAGGTACCGTTCGGAGCAACAGTCTGTTCCAGGTTACCGGAAACCTTGTAGCCGGCAGCGGTGGCGCTGGAGCTATTAGCCACAACGGTGCTAGAGGAGGAATTGGTCACAACGGTACTGGAGGAGGAATTGCCAACGACAATGCTAGAGGAGGAGTTGGTAACGACGGTAGAGCTAGAGCTATTGTTCAAAACAGTAGAGCTGGAGGAATTACCGGTGGTAGAGCCGGAACCAGCAACAGGCTTGATGGCCAGACCGTCGCAACGGACGTCGTCAATGTAGAGATAGTTGTAGGTGGGAGCGTCATAGGTCTTGTTAGCGTTTTCAATACCCTTCACTTCCCAGGTCAGCTTGTTAATGGTGTTCAATGCGGTAGAAATGCTGAAGTGAGTTTCCATTTCTGCCTTGCCCCAGTTTTCCTGGTCCAGATCTTCCCATGAAATTTCGGCCTTTGTCCAAGAACTCTGGGCCTTGAAGGCAATCTTATGGTAGTTGAAGTTTTCAACCTTGGAGGACTGAGCCTTGAAATTGTGTTCGGCACCCTTGTATCGGTAGCTGATAGACTTGCAGGAGGACAAGTCATAATCGGATTCGTCCTTGTTCAGCTTCACGCCGAGAGCCACATAAGGAGCATACAGATTCTTACCCTGAACCAGCTTAATGCCCTTGAGAGCCAGCATGCCCTTAGTGTCATCACCCTTCACCACAACCTTGAAACCGTCAACACCATCTTCATCCTTTTCAGGATCGTTGGTGATGGTAGATTCGCCGGCACCGTTATCGTCCTTGGAGTCATCGTAGGCATACCAGACGCCACCGGTAAAGGCATACTTGTCGCCATCTTCAAAGTCATCGATGTAGTCGGTATAGCCTGCGGCCATAGCGCTGCTGGAAGCAGTAGAAGAAGAGGTATTCGGAGTAGAACCATTTACCCACGGGGCAGTCTTGTAGTTGTTCTGCAGCTGATTGTAGACATACTTACCAGAAGCAGAATAACCGTCTACGCTCCAGTTGGAAGGATTGGTGTAGTTACCCTGATTCATGAATGCGGAAGAGGTTTCGCCCTTGTTACTTACAGACCAGTTGCACCAGGAAATCTTCTTGCTATCCAGGTAGGTCATCCATTCATTGGACTTGGATTCGCTGACGGTACCGTCGCCGCTAGCTTCGGTAGTTCCCCATTCAGTAACAAAAACAGTCATACCATTCTGGAGAGCGGTATTGACACGGCTCTTGAAGTTAGAGTAGCCGCTGTATGCACCATCGGAAACACCATGTTCCGTAGCGTAGAAATGGAACGTTACGGCATAGTTGTTGTCGTTAATGTCACCTGCGCCAACTTCTTCGGGATGAGCGGAGTACTGGCTGTTACCCACAATGACCAGATTGTCAGCTCCACCATTTTTACGGATCACCGGAATGATTTCATTGGCGTAATTCTTGATAGTGTTCCACATCTTTTCGCCGGTGGGTTCGTTGAACACTTCGAAAATGACGTTAGGATACTTACCATATTTGGAGGCCATATGGGTGAAGAATTCCTTGGCCTCTGCAACTTCATTCTGAGCGTTGTGAGAATGGTAGTCGATAATGACGTAGATATCGTTACTGATGGCAGCGTCAATGACGGTTTCGTCCAGAGACTTCCAATTGCTATTCAAATTAGTGCCGGTACCATGGGCGACACGGATAATTTCAATTTTCCAGTCGCGAACCAGGGCGTCAATAACGTTCTTCTTATAGAAGTTGTAGCCCACATCCCAGGTATCCCAGAACATGCTCATACCCTTCAACTGAACCTTATCTCCGGTATTAGCAGAATACAGGGCGGCATTTTTTGCCTGAAGTTTTCCGTAGTAGCTTACGGGTCCGGCAAAGGCTGCAGCTGCCATTACCAAGAGAGACACTAATAATTTTTTCATTTGAACATCCTTTGTTAATACACCAATCCCAAGGATCCGGCTCATTATAGATTTACAAAGGACAAAACTCAATACATATTTTGTTTACGTAATAAAAAAAACGTATACGGAGGAATACACCCCCGCCTCCAGAATGAAAAAAGCCCCGCTTTTTACAGCAGGGCGTTTTTAAGGGCTTTTGGAATTCCCCTTTTCAAGACTACATCATCTGACGGCTGGGTGGGAGTCTGGGGGCGGGTCTGCGCCCCGCCTCCAGAATGAAAAAAGCCCTGCTTTTTACAGCAAGGCGTTTTTAAGGGCTTTTGGAATTCCCTTAATTAGTTTTCGTTGTTGCGCATTTCGGTCTGTTCGCGGTCCATAGTGTGCTGGAGGTATTCCTTGAAGTCACGGTCGATGTTCACGCCGTCGAAGTCAAGGTCATCGTTTTCCAACACGAACACTGCAGACGGGTTATCGAGCCAGCCGACCACGTCCACGCCTTCGAGCTTCATGGACTTATCGCCAGCAGCCTGAGCAACGTATTCGATCTTGGACTTAGCGACCCAACCCTGACCGCAAGAACCCTTAACGAGCACTTCGGTATCACCATCCTTAACGATGGTCAGTTCTTCGTTGAAGCCAGCGGTACATACAACAGCGCCGCCATCCTTTTCCTTGGTCAGATCAACATCGCCAAGCTTGGACTTCACCTTCTTACCTGCGGCGAAAGACATTCCGACCATCAGGGCAAGAGCAATCAACAATACCTTCTTCATATTCTTCCTCAGAAACAGGGTAAAATTCAATTATGCGATAGGAATATACCTTTTATTTTTCCCTTTTGTCATAATTTCTTTTAAATTTTTGCCGTATGAAGAAGATTTTACTTTGTTTTACCCTAATTTTGGCCCTCGCAGCCGGTTTTGGAGCCTATTCCATCAACTCTAGACTCCAGGAAACGGCCCAAAACAAGACTTTAACCCTTATCGAAGTGCCCAAGGGCAGTTCCCCCACCAAGATTTTCCAGATTCTGCAGAAGAACGGAATCTGGTCTGATGAACTGGCATTCAAGATCATCTGCCACAAGCAGAAGCCCAATCTCAAGGCCGGTTGGTTCGAAATTCCCGCAGGTCTTACCCTTCCCCAGGTCCTGGCCATTATCGAAAGCGGCAAGAACGCCGTAAAAAAAGTGACCATTCCCGAAGGCCGAGCCAGCTGGGAGATTCCCGCATACCTGAAAAAGGCATTCCCCAACCTGGACGAGGACCGCTGGAACAAGTTGGTCCAGGACCCGAAGTTCGCCCAAAGCCTGGGCCTCGAAGCCAAGACTCTTGAAGGCTACCTGCTCCCCGACACCTATCCCTTCGCCATGGACGCCAACGAAGAGACAATTTTGAAGCAGATGGTTGCCGCAAACCTGAAACTCCGCGACGAAATGCTCAGCAAGCCGCAGGCCATGTGGAAAACCCTGGGAACCTGGCACCGTGTTCTTACCCTGGCCAGCGTCGTAGAAGAAGAAACCGGCATTCCCGAAGAACGCCCCCTTATTGCAGGAGTCTTCCACAACCGCCTCCGCATCGGCATGCCCCTGGGCGCCGACCCCACCGTGAGGTTCATCTTCAAGAATCTGACCGGTCCCATCTATAAGAGCCAGTTGAACAGCGACAGCCCCTACAACACCCGCAAGTTCAAGGGACTGATGCCCGGCCCCATCTCCAACCCCGGACGCAAGGCCATCTACGCCGCCCTGAACCCGGCAAAGACCGAAGCCCTCTACTTCGTGGCCAAGGACGACGGCTCCATGACACACTTCTTCAGCAGTACCCTGGCAGACCACAACAAGTACAAGGACGTCGCCGCAAGAAACAGAGGCGAATAAGTCCCTACACAATTGTAAACACAATTCCCTTTTCACCCGCTAGCAATGGCCTCACGCCATTGCTACGTTTGTTATATGCAAGTCAAAGACCGCTCCCTGCTCAGCCTATCATGGCCCCTGTTCCTCACATTTGGAATCGCCACATTCCAGCCCATGATGGACAGTTGGTTTCTCTCTAGAACTTCTGAAACCGCGGCGGCAGGCGTAGGAGCCCTCGGTCCCCTGCTAGGAGCGTTATTCATGGCCATTACCGCGTTCTCCCAGGCGGGCGCAAGTATCGCTTCCCAGTTCCTCGGGGCAGAGCGCCCCCGTCAGGCTGGCACCACCCAGACCATGGTCCTCATAGGGAGCATCCTGCTGGGCATCGCCTTCATGCTCATCATCATCCCCCTAGAAGGAAACATCGTCCGATGGATGGGACTCTCCGGAGAGGCTGCCGGATACGCCCAGGAATTCCTTCACGTAGTCGCCTTCGGTTTCGCCTTCAGGTCCCTGCAGACTACACTGACCGCCCTCATAGCTACCAATGGTCTAACCACCTGGAACTTGCTTGGAAACATTATCACCATCATTTCCAATGCGGCCATGAACGTCGTATTCCTGAACGGTTACTTCGGACTTCCCTGCATGGGCGTAAAGGGCGTGGCACTAGCCACCATGCTTTCCTGGGCGATTTCCTCTGGCATCCTGTTCTGCATCTTGCGCTATAAGGTTCACCATAAAATTAGACGTACCGATTTTAAGCGTTCCCGTATTATCCTTCCTGATTGGATCCGTATCGGTTTCCCCGCAGCCGTGGAGCCGGTCAGTTTCCAGATGTTCCAGGTAGTCCTTACAGCCATTATCGTTCACCTGGGAATCGTGTCCATGACCGCACGAATTTTCAGTGCCAACTTCGCCATGTTGGCGGTAATCCTTAGCGTGGGTCTCAGCAGCGGCAACCAGATTCTGGTGGCCCATCTGGTAGGAGCCCACGATTACCAGATGGCCAACCGTCGACTGCACCAGAGCCTTATTGCAGGTTGTTCCAGCGGGCTCATCGTCGCTATCATCGTCGCCCTCTTCGGAACAGAGTTGCTATCCCTCTACACCAACGACCCCGAGGTTCAGAGACTGGGCAAAATCTGCCTGTGGTGCGACGTTCTGCTGCAGCCGTTCAAGGCAGCCAACATGACCATAACCTCAGCGCTCCGTGCTTCAGGAGACTCCAAGTTCCCCGCCATCGTAGGCACCGCCATGATGTGGACTTGCGGCCTGGGAACCGCACTATTCCTCGGATTCACTTTAGAACTGGGCCTTGCAGGAATTTGGTTAGGCATGGCCGCCGACGAATGCTACCGCTCCATTGTCAACTATATCCGCTGGCGCGGCGGAAAGTGGAAAAACTTCGGCGTTGTATAAAGCAAAAGGGTCTCTCGCGAGACCCCTTTTTTACGTCATACATTTAGAAAGAATAATTGCCGACACGGATAAAGTAACTGTAATCCGACAGATTCCTCAACTCTTTAAACGAATCCTTGTCAACAATTCTATTCAATCCCATATACAGGACCATTGACTTGTAGACGAACCTTACCGCAGGTTCAACCACAAACTTATCTACATCAAGTTCTGCCAAGGGGCTGTCTTCAAAGTCATGGTAATAAGCAGCAAAAATCCAGGCACCTAGATGTTTTCCATGGACTCCACCATTAGCTCGCAACATACCATATTCGTGGGAAGACAACTCACGGTTATACCATTCCGTCGACCAAGGGGTTGCCTGAGCATGCAGACGGTAAGCCAAATCCAGCGGGCCGCATTCGAACGACTTGGGGGAAACATAGCCGAAACCATCTTCGTGATAGCGTTCAATTCCACCGGCAACACCAATACCCAGCGATACGTTGGGGTGAGGCGAATAGACCAGGCGACCATCAACAAGAATCTTCCAATAGATCGGCACAAGGTCCATGATGTCAAATCGATAACCGATAGATTCCATACCAGCCATCACATCAACACCGGCACCATCTTCAGCAAACCACCCAGATTCACCAGACGATTCATAAGAGTAATGAAGCATGGGAGAAACCGGGTATGTTACGACTTCACCATTTCTATAATGCAAGGTGTCCAGCTCATAGGTCCTGCTTCCAAAAAGAAATTCTGCAGCAATCTTCTGGCGAGAATCTATTTCGTAATACATGGACAAGTTCAGATCCATACGTTCTTCATGGCCGACTTTTAAATTCCAGGGAAGACTGTTGTAATATGACCGCAGCGGTTGCAATCTAAGGAAAGCGAAATCCAGAGAAACGCCCCAACCGAGTCCCAACAATTTGGAAATATCAAGACGAGGCATCACACCATAGGAATTTCCACCCCAGAATCCAGCCAGAGTCAATTGCAGTTCCACATGATCAACATAGCGAACAGAGCCTTCGGCATAGGCTTGGGGGCCAACTACGTTCGAGCCAAAACCGCCCACAGCAAGATCAAAAGTCGGATGCGATACCGTCTCTACAAACAGATCCCCCGTTGCACCCATAAAGAAATCCAACGAGTCATAAGCCGGATTTTTCAGAATAGCTCCGGCAAAATTACGAGGGCCAGCCAAACCCGTATCCGCCTCGTTCCAGTAAGACCGCACAGCTGCATGAATAGACGAACGTAAACTGTCTAGCGACGGAGAAAAACGGAACCAGGATTTTGCAGCCGGTCTACGTCCATTCCCATAATCCACCTTGCGGGAGGACAACGCCGGGTGAGAAGTACGTCGCTGTTCTACGGCAGAAAAACCCGCCTGAATCCAGGCATTACGAGAAGTGTCAGAAATGGCATGGGAGCGAATTATCACCCCCGGCTGATTGGACAGCTGCGCAGATTCCATCTTACGAAGCAACCGATTCCGCACATCTCCGACAGGGGGATTTCTAAGAGGATCCGCAACAACGATAATAGACAATTCATCTAACCGATCTTCTGCAGGCAAGGCGTAAAACGGACAAAGTTCACCGGAAGCCCGCTTAACAGAAACATCACCATCGTTCCACCACAACGGCAGGGACTTTATGATTTCATCAACAGAACCCGAACGAAATTCCGCCGTGGCGTTCTCATCGCAACCCACCAGCGAAAACGGGCGTGCATATTGAATCGGCTGTCGATACAGACTTTCCTGAAACCTCAACTTGGCCAAAGCTCGTCCAGAAGGAACGGAGTCTCTCACAAGGGGCTTTCTATTTTGAACAAGGTGACCGTCATCAGTCCTTGAAACAGAAAATCTTTTTCTCAACGAAGGAATTCCATCTTCCGACAAGGCCCATTCAAAAGCGTCACCACCTTCCTGCGAAAGGCCGGCGGTTTCCGCAGTCAAATTACGTCCCACATAAGGAGCGATGGTAGAGTCCAGCATGATTCTCTGGATTTCATCTGGAGACACCCCCTTCGCCCACAGGGCACCAACCCAGGCGCCCCATGACGTAGCCACGACAGAATCCACAGGAATTCCAAATTCTTCTATAGCATACAGAACACCTAGATGATACCAGGGAGAATGATCTCCACCTCCTAAATACAATACATTCTTGACCGTTTTAGGCAACGCCGGAGTCACCACTGCAGAAGAATCATTCACAATGGAGGCAGACGAAACAGAATCAGACGAAACCGGGCCCGCCAAAGCCGAATCCGTCGCAACGGAATCCATGACCGCGGAACCACGGGAAACAGAATCTACGGAAGAGGAATCCGTAAGAGCCATTTCCTGTGTTTCATCAAAAGGTAGCACGCCTTCCTGAGCGAAAGCTTCCGCTCCACCCCAAAAGGACAACGACAAAAAGGCGGCAAAAAATGCCGCCCCGTTTAAAGAGCTGAATGCGTTAAGCCATGCGCGCAGGGTTAGCCGCATACTTGGCAGCCTCCTCTTGCGTTACATAACCGGCTTTTACTAATTCCACAAGGCAGTCATCCATCAACAACATGCCGTCAGCGGCAGAGGCCGCAATAATCGAGGGCAGGGTATAATGTTCGCCATTACGGATTCTTGATGCCACGTTCTGAGTACCGTAAAGAATTTCCCATGCAGGAACAGCACCATTACCTTCTGCGGCAGGAACAAGACGTTGCACGACAACGGCCTTGAGAACCGAAGCCAACATGTTACGAGCCAACCCGCGATTTTCCGGAGTTTCCGAAGAAAGCAGAGCCTCCAGCACGCCAACCGTATTGCCCGCAGAAACATTAAGGACAACCAGGGCGCCGGCTTCCGCAGCTTTCAGAATAGGAATCAAGGACATGCCTTCAAAATCCCCAAGCCAAATCAAATCAGTGCCGCTACGAAGTGCCTGGGCAATCTTGCTCTGGACATCACCTCGGGAGTCTTCAAGCACAAGGCTGTCGCCTCTTTTTACCTTCAGCTCTTCCTTGGGATTCAAAAGGCTAACACGCAAAATTTTGGATTGGCACAAGGCAGACACATAAGCGGTAGCTGTAGTTGTCTTGCCGCTACAGGCGGGACCGCCAAACACAACAAGACCGCCACTCAAGCTGAGAAGGCTAGACAGCATTTCAGGAACGCCAAGGGCAGAAAAATCCGGACAATCCTCAAGAACGGGGCGGAACACCGCCGTATTCCCGAGAGCGGCACGGCAGTAGCGAACTCTCCAGCGGGAATTGCACCAGGGGCCACCAAGAATCATTCCGGACTCTCCGTCCATAGATCCCAAAAATTTTCTAAGCGTTCCAAATTCCGTTGCCGGAGCATCGGGAATGGCACAAACCTTGCCAGCCAGGCGAACCGCAGCAGGAGCACCTTCGGTAATAATCACTTCACTAGCTCCGACCTGCAGAGCGTAATCCAACAGAGAATCAATTTCTGTAGCCATCACAAACCTCCATTAATTTGTCGGACGATAAGAAGCGAAACGACGACTATCGCAAGCACGTTTCCAAGCTTCTGCACCTTCAATGTAACCAGATTCAACGCACTTCTGCAAGGAATCATCCAAGGTAATACCTTGATCCTTCTGGCTCGAGATTGCCGCAGCCACCTGAGACACATCACCACGGCGTAACAAGTTGGCCATGGGAGAAGTCATCTTCATCGCTTCTGCAGCCAGGATCAAGCCCTGATTCTGGACGATGGGAATCAAGTGCTGAACGATAACACCCTTAAGCTGGTCAGCCAGAGTATTGGCAAAAGCAGTACGGTTGCTTTCGGGAACAGAAGACAGTAATCGAGAAAGCAGGGCGTGTACATTATTGCCATCCGTTACGGCAAACACCAGAGCGCCAGAATTAGAGGCACGCAACAGCAAGTCCAGTTCCTCGGCTGTTTCCAGGTGATCAAATAAAATTACATCGGCACCGCTGGCCATGGCGAGTTCAACGCCTTCAATACCAGAACGCACATGGAGTCCCACTTCACGTTGAGCGATGGCACCACGAGGATTCTCCAGGAGACGTTCAATGGGCTTTTCAATCGTCTGGATGTATACATCACGGTTTGCGGCAATAGTCGACGCAAAAGTCGTCATGGTCGTGGAACGACCACTTGCTGCAGGGCCCGCAATCAAGACAAGACCGCTTGTCAAATCCGCAAACTGGTTACAGAATGCCGGCAGATACAAATTCTCAAGGCTTGCAACTTCCGAGGGAATCACGCGAATGGAAATGCTAGGCGTGGTTCCGTTCCAGGTAACCGTAATGCGGGCTCGACCAGCACCCGCAAGACCAATAGTCTTGCTGAAGTTCTTGCCGACAATAATCTTGTAACCGTCAGAGAAACCCACAACAGCTTCATTCAGGCGGTCGTTGATGCGATCCAGATCCAGAACAGCTTCCGACGCAACGAACAGCCCACCGGATTGACGCATCACAACGGGACGGTTTGCAAACAGGTAAATATCCGTCGCATTAAACTTTCGGGCGAACGCAATCAGCTGAGACAAATTCGTCATTGGACGGATGGTCTCGGGAGCTTCAACAGCCTTACCCTCTCCAGTAGCCACGGCAAAACGAGCCGGCAACTTGCCATCATCCTCATCTTCGGCATTTTCATCATATTCTGTCTGAACCTGCACCGTGCTGATACTAGTAGCCTCAAGCCCCGTCACAGTCTCCACTTCCATATTGGTCGTAGAAGTCGTTTCTCCGTAAGGATTATTGCCTTCAATCTGAAGACCACCGGCATCATCCGAGGCAGAAGCAGAAGATTCACCAGGCTTCGAAGCCATAGTCCGCATAGACGGTGCGGAAACCTTCGCCGAGGTTGAAGATGCGGGAGCTTCCGCAGCAGGCGCAGCAGCATTTTCGGCAGCAGCCTTGGCTTCCAAATTCTTGACGAAGGCCAAAAGTTTGATGTACACAGGAGGCTGTAATACCCCGGCATCAACCAATACCTGGCCAATATCCTTCTTGTCTGTAATTTCGCCCCAATGGGCCTGAATCTGAGCCTCGGACACCACCTTATTGTGAACGAGGACCTTTGCCATATACTGATTTCTCATAGGAAATCCCTCCGGCTAAACCACCAGCTAGCGATGGCCAAGAAAACACCCACATAGCCAACGGCGTACACAGAATTCCAGAATACATACATATCCGGAAGAGCCACGCCATGAACCACGTAACTTGTAACATTATAACGATAAAGGCCCGGGAAAACCGCGTGAATGACAACGGCAGCCTTTTCGAAAACTGCAGTAGAAGCCCCACTCATCTCGCCCATACGGCTAGCAAAGCGGACCTGTTCCAAAAGCTGATTGCTCAAGTGTCCCGCAAAATAGACACCCAGGGTAAACAGGGCGCTAAGCACAGTGCTGCTAAAGCTGCTGAACAACAAGGCCACCGCAATGACCACAGCCATCTCGCAGAAAATCAGGTAGATCGCAGTAAGCAGACTCAAAGTCGGCTCAGACCCGGTAGCCAGAAGCATCAGATAATAAATGCAAGTCAGGAGAGCCAGATGCACAGCCACCACAGCCAGCAGCCCAAAGTACTTGCCAACAATAAAGGAGGCTCGACTAATGGGCTTAGACAACAAGGTCAACACCGTACGTCCCTTGATTTCCTTCTGCACCAGGCTGATACCCACAAAAATGGAAATCAGGAGACCAGAAAGGCTCATAACAGAAAGGGTTGTAGACTTGATCACGTAAGAGCGGTCAAAAACAGACCATTCACCAAGCACAATGCTGAACAAGGTGAGCGCGATAGCCAAGAAACCGATATTATAAAGAATCTTGTCGCGAATGGATTCGCGGAAGGTATTGAGGGCAATAACGCCAATATGCTTAAACGTCTGCACGGGCAATCTCCTCTGTCAAAATATCTTCAAGACTGGGGCGCTTGTGTTCCATGCGTTCCACAGCGATTCCCTTTTCTAGGCAGTAGCGCAAGAGGCGATCACGAGCGGCATCATCAGCACAAATGCATTCCTGAGGATGACCTGCAGGGGTTACGCCCTCGGGCAACTCCGACTGGAGGATACCCTGACGGGTACGAACGTGGTATTCAACGCCGCAAGATTCCGTAATCTCGTCTACGGTACCTTCACGAACAATCTTACCATCTACAATCATGGCCACACGATGGCTGATACTTTCCACATCGCTGAGCAAGTGGCTGGAGTAGAAAATCGTCACCCCATCCTGGTTCAGCTGCTGGATTGCACCACGAACGTCACGACGGCCCATAGGATCGAGGCCGCTCATAGGTTCGTCCAGAATCAAAAGTTTGGGCTTACCGAGAATAGCCTGGGCAATTCCTACGCGCTGCATCATACCCTTTGAATATGAACGGAGGCGGCGGTCAATCCAGTCCTTGTCGGCATGCAAAAGTTCCAAGGCCCACTGAATACGCTTATCCAGTTCAACCCCATCCAGACCAACAAGCTTGCCATAGAACTTCAGAAGTTCTCGTCCAGTCAAGTAATCATAAAAATACGGCTGTTCAGGAGAATAGCCCAAAAAGGTACGACTCTTTACATCGCGGGGGCTAATACCGTTCACCAGCACCGTTCCGGAATCAAAATTCAAAAGACCGGTCAGCACCTTGATGGTGGTAGACTTTCCGGCACCGTTAGGGCCAATAAAACCATAAACTTGACCCGGTTCCACAGAAAAGCTTACGTCCTTAAGGGCGAGCTTCGGTTTCATCAAGAAACCACTGCGGTAGGTCTTGTGCAAATTCTCAATTTTTATCATAAAAATCTCAATCTAGTCTCGGGGACCAAAAGCCTTTTCTTCGGCCTCTTCAATCATGCGGCGACGTCGCTCCGCCTTTTCCTTCTTATTGATGACGAAATAAATGGCAGCACCAACAAGATATACCACAACGCCAGAATAGAAAATAGGATTGATCGACTGACCTTCAAGGCCAGGAAACAAATTCAAAATTACACTATGCCCAAACAGGCTTAGCAGTACAAACACGATGCCAAGTCCACGAAGTACATAGGTCGCAATCACAATTTTTCGCATTTTAACCTCAATAACACCGCAATTTGCTTGCGGCTCTTTTCTTCCTTGAAAAATACACTTTTAAAAAAGGATTGCAAACGAGAACATCCCTGAAATATGGGGAAATCGGGCAAAAAACTGCAAACTGGATAAAAATCCCCGGTCTGCCGCGAGACCGGGGATTAAGGGTTTCGATTGGAGGAGAACAAAGAACCTGTTTTCTAGATCCGTCACACGACGCTATAGAGAATAATGGCAAGTACCTGGCCACTCAAAATACGGAGCAGCATTGTTAACGGATACACAGAAGCATAGCCCACATTTACAGCTTCACTTCCAGAAAGGCCATTGGCAAAGGCAAGTGCCGGAGGATCGGTCATGGAACCAGCGATGGCACCGCACAGGCTCAGGTAATTTACCTTGAAAACAAGCTTGCCCACAATACCCGCAACCATCAAGGGGATAAAGGTAATAAGTGCGGCAAGTCCCATGTAGTAAAAACCATCTCCCTTCAGTAACACGTCAAAGAACTTGATACCGGCATTGAGACCGACGCAAGTCAAGAACAAAGTAATACCAAGTTCTCGAAGCATCAAGTTTGCGCTTGCCGCCATAAAGAAATTCAGAGGGCCAATCTTACGAACTCGGGAAAGGATGATGGCAATAACCAGCGGGCCACCAGCAAGACCAAGTTTCAGCGGGGTCGGCATTCCAGGAATGGTCAGGGGAATAGATCCAACGATAATCCCCAGGAAAATTCCAACGAAGGCGGGAATAATTTCGGGATGTTCAAGAGCCTTCAGGGAATCACCCAGGAGCTTTGCTGCAGCATCTATACTTTCGCGAGGACCGACAACAAGAATCTTATCGGCAAATTTCAGACGGAGATCCAGACGACCCGTAAACTTGAATTCACCACGCACGACACGGCTTGCAGTCACACCGAAACGTTCAAGAGCCAGTTCGCCCAAAGATTTGCCCAGGACTTTCTTATTGGTCACAAGGATGCTTCGAGTTTCAAACTTGGAATCGTTTTCGGTAATCGGCTTCGACAGGCGGGTACCGATAATCTTTTCCATTTCGGCAACTGCTTCAGGGAAGCCCACAATGTGGAGGCAGTCGCCCTGCTGCAATTCCACCTTACCGTCGGGCATAGAAACATTGCCGTCGCGAAGGAGACGGGTAATAACAACGCCACTGGAGCGGATTCCCGGGATTTCCTTAATCTTGGAACCCAACAGATTCTTGTTATCCAGAGAAAGGCTGCAAGAAACGATATCCTTGCGGGTCGCTGCGATTTCAGAAGCATAATCATCTGCAGACTTTTGCGGATCCTGTCTGAAGAAGATTCGAATAAGAATCATGACCAGAATGATTCCGAGAACGCCAAACGGATATGCAACAGCGTACCCAATGCCCGTCAGGGATGTGTCTGCCCCGGCCGCGACAAAGGCTGAATTTGCGGCTCCTAGGGAAGGCGTATTTGTGACTGCGCCACAAAGCATTCCAATGAGCACGGGTACGTTGTTATGCATATCCGTAAAGAAGTAAAGGCAGAGGGTGACAATCACACCCATAAGCACAACGCTTACCGCCAAAATGTTAAGTACAAGGCCGTGGCGGCGGATGGAGTCAATAAAACCAGGCCCCACCTGCATACCAATGGTGTAGACAAAAAGAATCAAGCCAAATTCCTGCATGAAGTGCAGAACATTCGGTTCAATGCGCAAGCCCACATGGCCCATCAAGATACCGACAAACAGGGCTCCCGCGCCGCCCAGGCTAACACCCTTGACCTTGATCTTTCCGATCATAAGGCCCACGGCAGCGGTGAAAGAGAGCACAACAACCTGCTGCGCTACAGAAGTACCGATAAAGAGATTAATTAGCCATTCCATATGTTTGATTGTATATTGATAAATGTTTAAGTGCTACTTCTTGATGCAACGAACAGAGTAGGCGATACTCTTGCTGAAATGTTCGTAGGAGATAGAATCATCCTTGATTCGAACCATAGTTCCGCGGGCATCGTCATAAGAATCTGCAGTCCAGAAGCTGGCGCTGACACCTTCATCGGCAAACTTACCGTTACTAGCATAGCGATAACCGGCATTCAAGACATTAAGAACTTTAAGATCAACACCTTCAAAATCTGCCTGAGACGGCAAAGCCCAACCATCGGGACAAATTGTATTGGCGGACTCATAAGGATAGAGACGTCCATACTTTTCGCAGTTTTCATGATTGCTTCCATAGCAGAAGCTAGAATCAGAATCAAAGCGAGCCAGGTTTTCTGCCATCCAGACCTTATTACCAGTCTTTACGGTCTTGTAAGTTTTTTCCTGGCAAGTAAGAGTATTTGCAGACTCATTATAGTTGCAGGCATTGGCCTTGTCGCAGGCGGTGAAGGTAAAGGCGGCAAAGGCTACAACGGCCATGGCAGCAACAAACCTGAGCTTCATAAATCAATCTCCTTAAGAGTTTTTTGACGATTAGAATTTTAAGAGCTCTTTTTACGGCGCCAAATCTAGAATCAACATTCCAGTTTGACTAATAATTTCTTCATATCACATTGATAATTTTTTTTGATGATTACATAAAACTTTCATCAAATTTTATGATATTTCAATAATTAAATATTATCAATTAAAAACCTAGGAAATAGAAGACATAAGTTTTATATTTATTATTGATGGAACTGACTCAGCTTAAATACTTTCTAGAAGTGGCACGCACTGAGCACGTCACTCAAAGCGCAAAAAACCTTTGCATCGTCCAGCCAGCTCTCACCCAAGCCATACACAAATTGGAAGATGAGCTCGGTGTAGCGCTCTTCAAGACATCCGGCAGAAACATCAAACTTACAGAAAGCGGAAAATTCTTTTACGAAAAGATGCTCCCCCTTTACGCCAACATGATGGAGTTGCCCGAACAACTGCGAGCCACAGCCAACAAGCAGAACAACAATGTCAAGCTGAACGTTCTTGCGGCATCAACATTAATTACAAATGCCGTCATTGAATACAAGCAGAACAATTCCGACATAAACGTAGACCTTATCCAAAATGAAGAAACAAACATCTTCGACATTTGCGTAAGGACATACGCCACCTACAAACCGGAACTGGATAATACAAATAGCGACAAGACTTTCGTCCATTCCGAAAAAATTTTCTTGGCCGTTCCCAATACAGCCCAATACAAAAAGCTTAGTTCCATTTCCCTTCTCGATCTAAAAGATGAAAAATTCATCAGACTCTACGGATCCAAGCAATACCGCAAAATCTGCAACGAACTTTGCGACAGAATCGGCTTCCACGCCAATGTCACTTTTGAAAGCGACAACGCAACCGCAATCAAGGAAGCTGTCGCCGCAGGTATCGGAGTGGGATTCTGGCCAGAACTTTCCTGGGGAAAGATGGATCACAAAAAGATTAAGCTCCTTGAAATTACGGACACCGAATTCAAGCGAGATATCGTGGTTTCCTTGCGACGCAACAAACAGGACAATTCCAAGACGGAGCAATTCTACAACTTCTTGACGAAATACATTCAGCAGAAGCAGACCCGCAAACGGAAATAGCAAATCGTTCAAACAATCTCATCCAAAAAAAGTGCCCCACCTTGGTGGAGCCTTTTTGATTTTATACAACGTTTTGCAACGTTAGGTATGTTAACCCTTAGTATGAATCGCAGCAGAGAATTCAGCAAGGAGTTTCGGGTCCTGGACCTTTTCCCATAGGGTGCCCGTCACGATGATATTTGCACCGGCAGCAACACGGACAGCAGCCGTTTGCGGGTCCTTAATACCGCCACCAGTAATGATGGTCATTTCGGTTGCCTTGCGGGTGTAGGCAATATGTTCTACAGGAACGGGCTCTTCGGCGCCACTACCTGCTTCCAGATAGACATAGCGCATGCCCATGAGTTCTGCGGCAATGGAATTCACCATACTGAGCTTAGGCTTGTTAGCAGGTACCGGCATGGTATTGCTGATATATTCAACTGTAGTACGCTTGCCGCTATTGATCAACTGATAAGCCGTAGGAATGGCTTCCATGTTCAGGGCACGAACCAAGGCACCACCACGAACCTGTTCATCGATCAGGTAGTTGGGATTGCGGCCACTAACCAAGGTCATGAACAGCATGGCATCAAAACCAGGAACAACTTGAGAAGCGCCACCCGGGAACAGGACAACGGGAAGATCCACATTAGCCTTAAGAGCAGCCACCTGTTTCGGCAAGGTGAAATTACCCAAATAGGAGCCGCCTACCAGCAGCAGGTCTGCGCCATTTTCAGCAGCCATGGCACCAGCCTTCACAAAGGCAGTCTCGTCTGATGTATCAGGATCCAGCAGCACCGCAAACAACGCACCGCGCTTTTCGATTTCTGCATTCAAACGAGCTTCAGTCTTACCGATTTTCATAAAACGCCTTAAAAGTAAAAGTACAGGTTCAATATAGAACTTTTTACCTTTCTAGCATACTCCTTTCGCGTGCAACACGCCATTTAGAGAGTTTTAATGGACTCTCACAGAAGAACCGCCAGCACGAACCAGATAGCTCCCCTGACCAAGGTTTTCCAGATCAACCTTGCGACTAAAGCCTCGACGGACCTCGACCCCATTCAAATCAAAAACAGTCCAACGCATATCTCTTGAAAGTTCTACGGTTCGTGTAATTCCATCATAGTGCATACCAGCAACGGATTTCACAGCAGAAATTCTTTCTAGAGAATCGCCCTCGGCTTCAGCCGCCTTAGAAAATTCGATGTTCCCGACCAGCAATTCCCCAGATAATCCAGAAGCAGTTACATAGAAATCCTGCACGCCTTTCAGCTCAGGCAAATCGGAGCACTTTACGCTAACCCACTTGGAATCCCCACAAGACGTGGGAAGATCGCACTTGGAAATTTCATCGCCCTTTTTGCTTTCAGTTCTAATGGAAAGTGATCCTCCAGCACAATTCTTCACTTCTACATGAACAGCAGGACCTGTAATAGAATCCGTAATGACATTCTCATAAATGGCGTAACCGCCATCCTTGATTGCCATCTGGTCATTTTCATCTAGGCGAAGGCGAATACCATTATCAAATCCATTTGCAGGAATGGTATCGCGAATAATGCGGAGGAAGTCCAGTCGATCCAGTTCCCCATAGCTTTTGCCCTTGGTAATTTCAACAAAGTTACTGCCACGTTTCAATTTGGCGGGAATATAGACCACAGACTTTTCTGGGAATTCACCCCAGGCTCCAGTAATGGGCAGTTTCACTTCGCGGGTTACGCCGTTAACATCCACAAAGTGGGAACCTTCATCGGTCCAGTCATTGGCGTAACGATAGCGGATCAAGTAATCGCCAGCCTGAGGTATAATCATCGGCAGACGAATACGGCTGTCAGGTTCATTGATGTAGCCAACATACTCGCCGTTGGAAGCCTTGGAACTGCTTGAGATTTCCACGTTGCTGAGAATTCCATGTTCCGCTTCGGCACTCAAATAACGTCCCAGAAACGGCTGACCGAGTTCAGGCCAGTTGTCTTCCGTATAGACAATGTCGCGAACCTGGATCTTAGCTCGACCAGTATCGTTCTTATCGTAGTAATGATTCACAAAGCGCTGACGATTAATATCTTCAAAAGCTTCGCCACCGGCAGGTCCGTAATAGCGTCCGTAGCGTTGCAGCAAAATGGTTCCACCACCTTTCAGGGCCTGATTTCCGGAACGGTCCAGGTAAGGTCCCGTAATGGAATTAGCGCGGTTCACAACAGTCTTGTAGGAATTTCCATCAAGGTTAGCACCTGTCTTGCAGCAGTTATCCCAAGCCGTAAACAAGAAGTACTTGCCATTATGTTCAATGAGGCTAGCCCCTTCTACACCGGCACCACCACGGTTGGCGATATTAATTTGTTCCGCCCCCTTGGTCACCTTGCCTGTTTTCTCGTCAAGTTCAATGATGTGGATTCCCGTACCCCAGGAGCCAAAGGCCATCCAGACCTTGCCTTGAAGGTCCTTTAGCACCGCCGCGTCAATGGCATTATAAGCGTCGTTCTTTACGGTATGAATCACCTCGCCCTGGTCCGTCCAACCATAACCAGGTTTCGTGGGATCGATTTCCTTGCTGGACATAAAGCCCATACCGGAAGAACGGATCCCCATTTCGGAACCGCAATAGTACACGCGGTATTCGCCACCAATGAAATGTATATCCGGCGCCCAGATATCGATCATGTTTGGCGCATAGGTATAAAGCCATTTCTCGAACTGGGGCATGGCAGGTTCGCCTTTTTTCCAGTTCAAGGCATCTTCGGAAGTCTGCATCAGCAGATGGTTGTCCGTAGTCATCAAGGCGTACCCGTCTTCATAACGGATAATGTCCGGATCATGGCCGGCCCACTGAGTTTCCTTGGCATACCAGTCAGCAGCCACGGCAGAAGAAACTGTAGATAAAAATGCCAACGCAAAAGCAGGTGCGTTCTTGGTGTACCCAAATCTCATATAGTCCATCCTTTCCCTAATCCACAAATAAATATAAACAAAAAAGAATCGCTAACCTGTAAATCCTATGCAAAAAAAACAGACCCCCGCATTTCTGCAGAGGTCTTGTTTAGTAGGAAGTAAAGAGTGAACAGTTATGAGCGTTGAGCTAGAGTTAGGCGCCTTCGGCGCGATTATTTACCTCAAAGGAGTCCCTCATACCTGCTCTCTCGTCTAATTAGCCCAGCTTTGCACGGATCCAGTTGTTGGCGTCCTTGATAGCTGCGGAAATCTTTTCAGGTTCACGGGTACCGGCCTGAGCACGGTCCGGACGGCCACCGCCCTTACCGTTACATGCTGCGGCAAGATCACGGACCATGTCGCCAGCCTTGATGCCCTTAGCCTGAACATCCTTGCCCACGATAACGGCGATGGAACCAGCACCGTTTACCTTGTTAGCAATGACAGCCACGGCACCCTTGTCCAGCTTGTTCTGGATACCGTCCAGGAGTTCCTTGTACTTATCTTCCGGCATATCGAATTCGCGAACGTAGAGCATGACACCCATGACGTCGAGGCCGCCATTCAGAACGTCGCCAGCGATCATTGTTGCCAGTTCCAGCTTCACGGACTGGAGAGCCTTTTCAAGGGACTGTGTCTTTTCGAAGGACTGCTGGATACGATCCAGAACTTCGGCATCCTTACAACGGAGACGATCGCGGAGAGCATTTACAATCTGAGCGCCAGCACGGAGCATAGACATAGCACCGCGGCCAGTGACAGCTTCGATACGGCGGACGCCGGCAGAAACGCTGGATTCGCTAATGATCTTTACCATGCCGATGTTACCGGAATTGGAAACATGCAAGCCACCGCAAAGTTCCTTGGAGAATTCTTCGCCAGCGGCACCCATCTTCACAACGCGTACGGTATCGCCGTACTTTTCGCCGAAGAGAGCCATAGCGCCAGAAGCCTTAGCTTCGTCCACGCCCATGACGTCGGTATTCACCGGCAAGCATTCCATGACCTTAGCGTTGACGATGTCTTCCACCTTCTGAATTTCTTCAGCGGTCATGGCGTTGAAGTGAGTAAAGTCGAAACGGAGGGAATCCGGAGTCACCAAGCTACCCTGCTGCTGCACATGGGAACCAAGCACTTCGCGGAGAGCGGCCTGGAGCAAGTGGGTTGCAGAGTGGTTGCGACGGATGTCCATACGACGTTCGTTGTCGACGGTAGCCATGAACACACCACCCATGGTCTGTTCGTTAGCTTCACCCTTCACCACCTTGGCGCGGCAGAGAGCGGTGTCGTTCACCTTGACAGTATCAAATACGCTCAGTTCCAAGTCGGCAGAAACCAGCATACCCTTGTCGCCAACCTGGCCACCCATTTCGGCGTAGAAGGGAGAAGTCTCCAGAACGATGGAAAGAACACCCTTGTCTTCGCGATAGCGGACAACCTTAGTTTCGCAAGCGGACAATTCGTAGCCAACAAAGTTGGTGGAAGCTTCGGAGTACTGGGTCCAGCCTTCGGTACCCATGGTGTTGATGCCCTGCTTCATGTTGGCGCGGGCACGTTCCTTCTGTTCTTCCATGCACTTTTCAAAACCGGCTTCATCAATGGTGAGGCCCTTTTCTTCGGCGAGGATGCCAGTGAGGTCCGGCGGGAAGCCGTAGGTATCGTAAAGCACGAAGACCTTGTCACCCGGCACAACCTTGGCAGAACCCATTTCGGTAACGATGGCTTCGAAACGTTCGAGACCTGCATCCAGAGTCTTGATGAAGCGGTCTTCTTCGCTCTTGATCACTTCGGTCACGAAAGCCTGACGCTGACGGATTTCGGGGAAGGCTTCGCCCATGGTATCAGCAAGAACCTGGACCAGCTTGTAGATGAAAGCTTCCTTCTGGCCGAGCAGACGAGCAAAGCGGCTTGCGCGGCGGAGAATACGACGGAGCACATAGCCACGACCTTCGTTAGAGGGCAGAGCGCCATCAGCAATAGCGAAGGAGACTGCGCGGATGTGGTCTGCAATCACGCGGTGGGGGGTGCCGTTTTCGTCGTCAGTGTAAGGTACGCCGGAAAGTTCAGCAACCTTGGAAATAATCGGGGTGAACACGTCGGTGTCGTAGTTGCTACGCTTGCCCTGGAGGATAGCGCAGATACGTTCGAAACCCATACCGGTATCAACGTTCTTTGCCTTCAGCGGAATGAGGGAGCCGTCGCTGATACGTTCATACTGCATGAACACATTGTTCCAGATTTCGATGTAGCGGTCGTTTTCGCCGTTCACGCCCAGGATAGGATCCTTGAAGGTTTCCATCTGGGTAGCAAGGTCGCCGCGGTCGTAATGAATTTCGGAGCAGGGGCCACAAGGACCGGTGTCGCCCATTTCCCAGAAATTGGAGTGAGCGTCGAAGCGCATGATGCGGTCATCGGGAAGACCGGAAACGTCCTTCCAGATCTGCCATGCTTCGTCATCATCCTGATAGACAGTTGCAAAGAGACGTTCCTTGGGGAGCTTCCAGACTTCGGTCAAGAGTTCCCATGCCCAACTAATAGCTTCCTTCTTGTAGTAGTCGCCGAAGGACCAGTTGCCCAGCATTTCGAAGAAAGTGTGGTGGTAGTTGTCACGACCCACAACGTCAAGGTCGTTATGCTTACCAGAAACGCGGAGGCACTTCTGGCTGTTGCATGCACGCTTCCAGCCCTTGGGATTGTCACCCAGGAAGATGGCCTTGAACTGGTTCATACCAGCATTGGTGAACATCAAGGTGGGGTCATCGTGAGGAACCACGGGAGAGCTACGGACGAACAGATGATCCTTGCTCTCGAAGAACTTAATAAAAGATTCGCGCACCTGCGCAGAAGTCATAGTAGGCATATTGTGTCCCTTATTGTTTTTTCGGCGGAAAAGATAGAATTTTAGCGCACGAATTCGAGGACTCTTGTTCTAGGGATGCATATAAAAATGCCCCGAGTCTTCTCGACGCAGGGCATTATCTAGAGAGGATTCAACAAGAAGGGCTTTTACTTGGCTTCGCGAGTCATAAGAAGCTTGCAGTATCCATCTTCCACGACCAAGTTTTCCTTTTTCAACATGACGTGTTCCATTTCCCAGTTACCGGCAGACCAGCGAGAGGCATCCAGTTCACCGTCAAAGTTGTCAGTCCAGGATTCAGTGAAGGTCTTTGTTGCAGTGTCGTAAGAATAGACTCGAACATAGTCAATCCACTGAGCGACCGGACCATCAGCCAATTCAGCGCCAGTAAACTTGCCAACCCAGGATGTACTCTTGGAAGCCCACAAGTTGAAGCGCAAGGACTGTTCCTTAGTCATAAATTCGACCTGTCCCTTAGTCATTCCCAGAACATCACGACGGACCTCGACACTATCAATTTCCCAGGAAATATATTCCGGAGTCCAGACCATGGCAAATAGGTGGAAATCTTCAGTAGCGTTGAAACCAAAGCCAGTCTTCGTTTCGGAAGTTTTCTTAGGATTCTTACGGCCACCTTCCACATCCGCTTCACGGGTAATCAAGTTAGCCTGCCACATGCCGGGATTAACACCAAGAACTTCAATATCAATTTCATTCCAGGGTTCATCGCCCAACATATAGGACGGATCATAGTAAAGGAACATGGAACTTACAGAACCAGGAATGGAGACCATCTTCATTCGAGCCTCAAAACGACCATATGTAAACTGATCCTTTCCAGTCAGTTCAGCCCCGTAATAATTATAGCTGTCAAAATCGGCCACTTCGACGGAAGCGTTGTTTGCATAGGTATTTTCAATCGTCAGGCGATAAGGTTCAGAAACCACCGGAGTTTCGCCGGGAGTCACAGGGGTTTCACCAGGAACCACAGGGGTTTCACCAGGAACCACGGGAGTTTCGCCAGGGACCACAGGGGTTTCACCGGGGACCACAGGGGTTTCGCCAGGATCCACGGGAGTTTCGCCAGGATCCACGGGAGTTTCACCGGGGACTACGGGAGTTTCACCAGGATTTGCGGGATCGTCCACGTTTCCAGAGGGATTCATAACAGCGCCCGAATCTGTCGGACTAGAGCTATCATCAGAACATGCAGTAAATGCGCAGAACATTACGCCTGCAGTGAGGAAGGGGAGAAGGATTTTGGATTTCATGTTGTACCTCGCTGTTTCTTACATGATTTAATATACCCTTCTGTGCCGCTAATAGCCAATAGACTTGAATATCAATAATAAATTTAGTGTATCAACAGAATCAAAATATCTAACTTTTAAAAACAAAAAAAACGCGGAACACGTCCGCGTTTTTTGCTTTGACAAAACCCGTTTGTCAGCCCTTAACAGAGTCAGACATAGAGAACATGGGCATGTACATTGCAATCAAGAGGCCACCCACGGCACCACCCAGGAACACGATGATCAAGGGTTCCATCATGCCCACCACGCCATCCACTGCGGCATCCACTTCTTCGTCGTAGAAGTCTGCAAGTTTCAGGAGCATGCCGCCAAGGTTACCGGTCTTTTCACCCACGCCCGTCATCTGAATCACCATGGGCGGGAACAGGTTGCATTCGGCCATAGGTTCCGCAATGGATTTACCACCAGCAATACCGATGGAAATTCGACCGATGGCACGTTCCACAACTTTATTCGAAACAGTAGAGGCCACAACCTTCAAAGAATCCATCACAGACACACCAGCATTAAGCAAGGTGCCCAAAGTTCTAGCAAAGCTTGCAGTCGTGGACTTGATCTGAAGGTCTCCTAGCTTAGGAATTTTAAGCATCAGACCATCCCAGGCATACTTCGCCTTAGGAACTTTCATCGCCAACTTATAAGCCACAATGAGAATGACCACAAAAATACCCAGGAGCAAACCATTATCGCGCAAGAAGTCAGAAATGTTCATCACCACCTGTGTGGGAGCAGGAAGTTCAGCATCAAGAGCGGCGAACTGAGCGGCGAAGGTGGGCACCACGAAAGTCATAAGTGCAATCACCACCAAGATACCCACGATGATCAACATGACCGGGTACGTCAAGGCTTTCTTCACCTTACGCTTCAGACGTTCGCCGTTTTCAAGAGTTTCGGCCAAACGGGCAAGAATGCCATCCAGAATACCACCAGCTTCACCTGCGGCCACCATGTTGGTATACAAGGTCGTAAAAACCTTAGGGTGCTGCGTCAGCGCATCAGCCAAGGAAGAGCCACCGTTAATCGACTGAGTCACCTTATGGATCACAGTTTTCAATTCAGGATTTTCGCACTGTTCTTCCAAAATGTTCAAGCACTGAAGCATAGGAAGACCGGCAGAACTCATAGACGAGAACATACGGGTAAAACGAGAAATATCGGCGGGCTTAATGCCAGAACCAATATTGATCTTGATTTCCATGGGCTTCTTTTTCAAGCTCTCGATAATCAAGCGGCGACGCATCAAGAGGGCTTCAGCTTCTGCCTTATCCTTCGCCTCAATGGAGCCTTCAAATTTATTACCGGCGCTGTTGGTCGCCTTATACAGGAATTCTGCCATAACTTACTACACTCCTTCCTTCACAAACAGCTGTTCCAGCTGATCCGGGCTGGGGGAACGAGACAAAGCTTCAAAGCGGTCCACCTTACGATTCTTAACCAAGTCGCAAAGACACATGTTCATGGTATTCATACCGAACTTCTGACCAATTTCAATCATGGATTCAATCTGGTGAACCTTGTCGTCACGAATCAGTGAACGGATACCCGGTGTGACGTTCATGATTTCGTATGCCATTACACGGCCACCGCCAATCTTCGGTACCAAGGTCTGACAAACAACGCCCTGAAGCACAAAGGAAAGCTGAGTTCGAACGGTCTGCTGTTCACCCTTGGGGAAAGCATCCACCACACGGTTAATGGTCTGCACACAGGAGTTGGTATGCAGGGTTGCGAAAGCCAAATGGCCCGTTTCAGCAATGGTCAATGCAGCACGAATAGTTTCAAGGTCACGCATTTCGCCGATAAGCACCACGTCAGGGTCCTGACGGAGAGCCATCTTAAGTGCGCTAGCAAAGCTTACGGTATCACTTCCCACTTCGCGCTGGTTAATCATACAGTTCTGATGCTTGTGCAAAAATTCGATAGGATCTTCCACAGTCAAAATGTGATCGTGACGTTCCTTGTTAATCTTATCGATCATTGCAGCCAGGGTAGTAGACTTACCAGAACCCGTAGCACCGGTCACCAGCACAAGGCCAGAGGGACGCGTCGTAAATTCAGCCAGAATTTTCGGAAGGCCAAGATCCTTAAAGGTCTTGATTTCCAGCGGAATAATACGCAAGGCAATCGCCACGCAACCACGCTGCAAATACGCATTGGCACGGAAACGAGCCAAGTTCGCAATACCAAAGGAAAAGTCGCATTCCTTGTTCTGTTCAAAAGACTTCTTCTGACCTTCGTTCATCAAACTATAGGTCATTCGCATAGTTTCATCCGGTTTCAGCTTGGTTTCACCAATAGCCGTAAGATTACCATGCAGACGAATAAGAGGAGGAGCTCCTGCTGTCAAATGCAAGTCAGAGCCACCACGTTTCACCATTTCAGCGAGAAGATCTTGAATATTGTATGCCATATCCAAGAATATAACATTATGTGCAAGTTTTTTTCACCCTATTTTTATCAAAATTCTTCCAAAAAACACTATTTTAAGGATAGTAGAATGAAAAAGTCTGGTTCCATAATAAAAATGATAATGTTTTCGCTGGCCACCTTATTGGTAGCCTGCGGTCATGATTCATTCCAGACCATGCCTTCAAAAATTTCAGACTTCAAGGGGATCCTCATCGGGCAAAAGGACAGCATCACAAGCTATCGGACGCAAAAAGGAGAGGCAACCCTTATAGTCCTTACGGCATCATGGTGCCCCGCCTGCCAGGCAGAAGTTCCCAGCCTCAAGGAAATTTCCCTAGACTACACCAACAGGGGGCTTAAAATTCTGCTTATCAGCGAAGACGACTCCCCCACTATAGCAGCCCGATACAAAAAGAAGGCGGAACTCCCCTGGACAATGATTCACTGGAATTACGACATCATGAACGCCTTGGGAAATCCAGGCGTCCTTCCAGTCAGCTACCTCGTCAACCAACAAGATAGTATCGTCAAAGTGAACGTGGGCATTTTCGACAAAAAAGAAATGCGATATCAACTAGATAAAATTCTGCGCTAGGCAACAGGGCTGGGGAACAAAATCACATCGGCGATTTCTTCCTTACCCATGGCAAGCATAAACAAACGGTCCAAGCCCAACGCGACGCCAGAACAGGCAGGCATGCCTGATTCTAGACCGGCCAAGAAATGTTCGTCGATCGGAGGCAGAGGCTTACCCATGGTCTTGCGGATTTCCAGGTCAGCATCAAATCGTCTGCGTTGCTCCACAGCGTCTGTCAGCTCGGTATATCCATTACAAAGTTCCACCTGATCTACAAACAATTCAAAACGCTTTGCCCAGGTGAGTCCTTCAGAATCCACATAGGTTTGAGCGAGAGCTGCCTGAGAGGGCGGATAATCCAGAATAAATTCAGGTCCGTTACTTGCAAGAGCCGGTTCAATTATAAAGACCATCAGATAATCCCACCAGTCTTCGCGGGACATGGACTGCATTTCGGGAACAGGAATTTCGCGAGTGCGGCAAGCCTCGGCAAAGTCCCCGAGATTTTTGCAGAAAGGGTCAACGCCGGCATAATTTTTAAAGGCATCGATCCAGCGGGTGCGACGAGCGTTTATGGGCTTTCCGAGAATTTCACTTACCAAAGCTTCCACTTCGTCCATCAGTTTTTCTTGAGGCCAGCCAACGCGGTACCATTCCACCATACTGAACTCATTGTTATGATGGCTTCCGAATTCATCTTTACGGAAAGATTTTGCAATCTGGAAAATGTCGCCGAACCCGGCAGCCAGCAATCGCTTCATGTGGAATTCGGGGCTAGTCATCATGAAACGCAAAGGCTCACCAGCGGCACCCACCTGAAAATAATCCAGCTGGGGATCCGTTCCACCAGCGTTAGAAAGAGTGGGCGTTTCTACTTCAAGAGAACCTCGAGCAGTAAAGAATTCGCGGACCTTGTTCATCAGGGATTGACGTTTCAGCCAATTCTCTCGAGAACAGGTGGGAGCAAACGAAACGGGAGCCTTACCATCCATCATATTATTCTTCCGTAGAAGCGGCATCACCGCCGGCAACAGGATTCATGACGCAACGGACAGACATGGAGAAAGCCTTGTCCACTGGCATAGAGGAAACTTCCTTATCGGTGCTGAACATAGATCGAGCCACACCGCGGCCATCACCAACGTCAGCATCAGTCCAGAAGTATGCGCCCTCACCCTGAATGACAGAGATGTTATTCTTGTTGACATAACCGCCAAAGAGAACGGTAAAGGCGTAATCGTCAGAGCCATTGCTACGAAGTTTTTCGGCAGCTACATTGGCACCGCCGGCATAAACTTCCAGCATTTTCCATTCGTCATCAGTAGAAAGGTGAGAACCTTCGGGGCAAGCCGCCTGAGCTCCATCATAGGAATAGAGACGTCCGAAGACCTTGCAGTTCTCTTCTTCTCCGTCATAACATTTAGACTTGTCTTCCATGACGTAAGCCAAGTTCTGTACAAACCACTTGGTACCATTAATGTCCTTCACCTTGTAGCTCTGGTTATCACGCGGATCCACAAATGTTTCAAAAACAGGGCAACGGGCTTCAAGTTCCTTGGAAGCTAGGATGGAATCCACCTGAGGTTGCCACATATAGCAGAAGCGGAAAAGCTCGCCACCGGGAAGAGCGGAACTGTCGGCCTTGTGCCTGTCAGCCCACTGGTTCACGTAGGAAACGCTGATTACAGAAGAATCGGGAATCGAAAGACCCTTGGCATTAGCCTGCATCAATTTTGCAAAAGGTTCCGCAGCGGACATGGGGACTTTCCAGAAGCCATCCACGATTCCATTACGGAGAGCCTCGTAAAGGGGAGACGGTTTAGAAATGGTGATCACCGTATCCACATAATGTTCGGGAACAGCATCGCAAACCGGTTTATGCTCCACGCCACGCAGGGTATCTGCCTGAGCCCAGCATTCCTCGATGCAAGCCTCGCGAGCCTTACCTTTCTTCGCGCAAGGAACCCAGAGGGTCGTGTCCACCTGTTCCTTCACAGGCTTCGCGTAAGCCTTAGTTTTCAAGGCGGACTTTGCCACGGAACCAAGAGTTTCAATGGCATTTGCATTTCCTGCCGTAGCATCGGCAATCAATTTGTTGGTCACCTTGAGACATGTTTCCATGTCCTTGCCATTGGAGCAGGCCTTGACACCATAGCCATACACAAACTGGTTGGGGCAACTTTCAAAAGATTCACCAGGCATGGCCTTAAAAATCTTTTCATAAACTTTTACGGCATCGTTGGGGGAAAGTTCACCGCAGTAAATTTCCTCAACTTGACCTTTTTTCACCATCTTCTGCACAGTAGCCACATCGCCTGCATCCACAGCGTCACGAAGTTCCTGTTGGGCAAAAGCAGTCGCTGCAAAAGACAATGCAAGCCCGGTCATAACAAAAATGTTTTTACGTCTATAAACCATACCAATAACCCTTTAATTTTTTTCAGCCCCAAATATACAAAACACGGCTCTATAAGACATCAAAACAATTCTAAACATTTTTCAATTTCTATTTTTGGACATATGATTGATGTAAAGTTTGATGCAGAAAAAATCCGTAGCGAATTTCCCATGCTCGTGGCAGGTGACAAGGAAGCTAAACCCCTGGCATTCCTGGATAGCACCGCCACCACCCAGAAGCCCGCATGCGTTATCGATGTCATGAACGACTTCTACCGAGAACACTACAGCTCCGTAAAGCGCGGCGTCTACCGTTTGAGCGCACGCACTACCGAGGCCTACGAAGCCACCCGCAAGAACATCGCCAAGTTTATAAACGCCAAGAGCGAAAACGAAATCGTCTTTACCCGCGGCACCACCGAAAGCATCAATCTGGTGGCCTGGAGTTACGGACGCAAGTTCTTTAACGAAAGCGATGAAGTTCTCATTAGCGGATTGGAACATCACGCAAACATCGTCAGCTGGCAAATCGTTGCCGAAATGAAGGGTGCAAAAATCAAGGTCATCCCGGTAAAGGACGATGGAGATTTGGATTTGGGTAAGCTACCGGAACTGCTAACCGAAAAAGTAAAGATGGTGGCCGTAACCCATGTAAGCAATGCCGTGGGCACGGTAAATCCCATCAAGGAAATTATTAAGACCGTCCGCAGCAACGCTCCCCAGGCAAAGATTTTGATTGACTGTGCACAGAGTTCTTCCCACCTAAAGATTGACGTGCAGGAATTGGACTGCGACTTCATCGCTTTTAGCGGACACAAGATGTACGGACCCACAGGAATCGGCGTTCTTTACGGTAAGTACGACGTGTTAGATTCTATGCCACCTTGGCACGGCGGTGGAGAAATGATCAAGAACGTCACCTTCGAAAAGACCACTTACGCAGATGTCCCTGAACGTTTTGAAGCAGGCACTCCCGCCATCGCCGAAGTCCTTGGTTTGGGCAAGGCTGTAGAATGGATTCAGGAAATTGGGCTGGACAATATCCGCGAACATGAAGAAAAGATTGTTGCATACGCTCTTGAGCAATTGGCAACCATCCCGCAGATCAAGGTGCTCGGCAACCCCAAGAATCGCGGAGCTTTAATCAGCGTAACTCTAGACGGAATCGCCGTCAGCGACGCCGCCATGATTCTCGATGAAGAGAACGTCGCTGTGCGCAGCGGCCACCACTGCGCTCAACCGGTCATGGACCGGTTCGGCGTGGATGCCACCCTCCGACTTTCCTTTGGCGTTTACACTCTAGAACGAGACGTAGACAGGTTCATCGCAGGCATCAAGCGAGTGGTGAGGTTGTTCGCCTAAAGCAAGTAATCACAACGACCGGTAACATTTTTTAGCACCTTGTTCAAAAGGTGCTTCTTTATTATATTCGTAACGTATTAGACAATCCTGTTGACTGGGGCGTAAGCATCCCCGAATGGGCACACAAACCTTTTGCAAAAGACGCTGGATAGCTGACCGGAACACGACCGGTTCGAGTTCGCTACCTTGGGTAGCGCAGGTAACGCCAGAGAATACCTCTGCCATCAAACTTAGCAAATCATCCTAAAAGGAAACATTTTTCTACTTGAGCCGTAAAGACGGCTCCTTCCACGCATTCAGACAATGCGGTTTTCTTTGACATGGAATGATTATGGCTTTCTAAGTTAAGCGAACTACATGCGCCTTGAATGTAAATAAAAACTATTGACACATAAATAAAAAATATTTATACTTATGTATGAAGTTGTAATTAAAAAGAAAATTGTAAAGAAAGCGACAACGTTGCCTAAAGAAATCTTTCAAAAATTTAGACAACTCGTCGAAGAAATCAAAGTTCAGGGTCCCGCACGCTCCAACTGGTCAAATTACGGAATCTTGAAAGGAACCAACACCCACCATTGTCACCTATCACTCAAATGGGTTGCATGCTGGGTTGAAACAGAACAAGGAATACAAGTGGAGGTAACATATGTTGGCAGTCGTGAGAGCGCCCCGTATGCCAAAAACTGAGCCAGCATGTTTCTCTATTCAAGGGAACGTGCCTGAATACGTGATGAAATATCTGCGTAGCAAGTTTAACGACGTTCAAGTTTTTGAGCCCGAATCATGCTTTACAGAAAACGATTCTGCAGAAGATGACGAAGAATTAATCCGTTGGGAAGATTCTGGACTTGAAGAAAAATTTCAATCCATGACAACCCCTGGCGAGAGTCTCAAGCTTCTTCGTACCAACTTCAAGATGACCCAGCGTCAGCTTGCCGAAAAAGTGGGCATTGCAGTGCAGGCAATTTCTGCCATGGAGCGAGGCCGCGCACCCATCGGTCGCAAAATGGCTCATAAGCTGGCTGATGCACTAGGAACAAGCTACAAGAACCTGTTCTGGTAAAAACAGAAATCGCACCTATAAAAATTCCCCGGCACTCGTTGTAAGTGTCGGGGATTTTGCAAGACGTTCATCTTAATAGATGAACATCATCTCACGATACTTAGGCAGGGGCCACATTTCGTCGGACACAACCTTTTCGAGAGCATCCACTACCTTACGGGTTTCTGCCATGGCAGCGAGAATATGTTCATGTTCAGCTTCGAGAGCGGATTCAATCTTGGAGATTGCAGCGGTCAAGTCGCGGTAGCCTTCGCCCAAAGACTTTGCGTAAACGTCCACACCAGGGAAGCCCTGATTTAGAGCCATTTCGTTAGTCTTGAGGGCACAGGAGTAAGCCTCCACCACCTTGGGCAAGATAATATTCTTGGCCATGTCGCGGCAGATTTCACCTTCGATGCGAACGCGCTTGTGGTAATCTTCCACGTTCACTTCGTAGCGGGATTCCATTTCCACGCGGTTCATGACGCCGTACTTTTCGAAGAGGGCAATGTTGGCTTCATTCTTCAGAGCCTTCAGCGCTTCCAGAGAAGTGCGGATGTTGGGAAGGCCGCGGCGTTCTGCTTCGGCAATCCATTCGTCGGTATAGCCGTTACCGTTGAAGATGACACGCTTGTGTTCCTTCACGATCTTCTGCAGAATCTTCTGGAGACCGGTGTGGAAATTCTTGTCATCCAACTTTTCCAGCTGTTCGGCAATCATGTCGAAGGCTTCTGCAACGATAGTGTTCAGAACCACGTTAGGTTCGGAGCAGGACTGGCTGGAACCCGGAGCGCGGAATTCAAACTTGTTGCCGGTGAAGGCGAATGTACTGGTACGGTTACGGTCCGTAGCGTCGCGGGGCAACGGCGGCAAGCTGTCGGAACCAAGTTTCATGGCACCGGCCTGCTTACTGGACTTGGGAGCACCCTGTTCCAACTGTTCAATCACGTCCATGAGCTGATCGCCCAAGTACATGGAGACAATGGCCGGAGGAGCTTCGTTAGCACCGAGGCGGTGATCATTACCAGCGCCTGCAGTAGTCATGCGGAGCAAGTCAGCGTGAGAATCCACAGCGTAGATCACTGCGCAAAGAGTGGTCAGGAACACTGCATTTTCGTGAGGGTTGGTACCCGGATTCAGCAGGTTCGCGTTACCGTAAGAAACACTCCAGTTGTTGTGCTTGCCTGAACCGTTCACGCCAGCGAAAGGCTTTTCGTGAAGGAGGCAAACCAAGCCGTTCTTGTCAGCCACATTGCGGAGCACTTCCATAACCTGCATGTTATGGTCGCAAGCCAGGTTCACTTCTTCGAACATGGGAGCAAGTTCAAACTGTGCGGGAGCCACTTCGTTGTGGCGAGTCTTTGCAGGAATACCGAGCTTCCACAGTTCCATTTCCACTTCATTCATGAAGTTCAGAATACGAGCGGGAATAGAACCGAAGTAGTGGTCATCCATCTGCTGATGCTTTGCAGGAACGGCACCGAAGAGGGTGCGGCCAGCCTGGTACAGGTCCGGGCGCTGCAGGTAGAAACGCTTGTCGATGAGGAAGTATTCCTGTTCAGCACCCAGAGTAACGGTGGTCTTCTTCTTGCCAGCCTTGAAGCAGCTCATGAGGCGTTCGGTAGACTTGGAAAGAGCCTGCAGAGAGCGGAGCAGCGGAGTCTTCTTGTCCAGAGCTTCGCCCGTGTAAGAGCAGAATGCAGTAGGAATGCAGAGGGTGGCTCCGTTACCGTGACGCTTGATGAAAGCGGGGCTAGTGGGGTCCCAAGCAGTATAACCGCGGGCTTCAAAAGTAGAACGGATACCGCCGCTGGGGAAAGAGGAAGCGTCCGGTTCGCCCACGATCAGGTTCTTGCCGCTAAAGACCATGATAGCATCGCAGCCACCGAGGCCATCCGGTTCCAGGAAGGAGTCATGCTTTTCGGCAGTGGAGCCAGTGAGAGGCTGGAACCAGTGAGTAAAATGAGTGGCACCGCGATCCATGGCCCACTTCTTCATGGCATGGGCAACTTCGCCGGCGATGTTCGGATCAAGGGGAGCACCCTGTTCGATGGTTGCAAGCAACTTCTTGCAGATATCCTTGGGCAGGTAAACCTTCATGGCGTTGGCGTTGAAAACGTCTTCACCGTAGTAATCCACATTGACGGTTTCGGCAGGCTTCACCGGAGCGGTCTTTGCCTTGGCGATTTCGTCGATGGTATTCTTTCTATAGGTGCTCATAATGTTTTTCCTTGTGTTCGGTTCCGCGTTGCGAAAACCGTTGTGAAGGCAAAATTAGGAACATCATAGACGCATTTCATCTGTTTTTTTTATAAAAAAGCCTTCTTTTCATTACATTTTTGTAAAAAAGGTTAGATTTTTTACGTTTTAGTAAAACATCAAACAAAAATTATGTATATTTACGGCGTCATTTGAGATTTTTTCTCTCCTAGAACATGCTGCACCGAGGGCAGAGTACTCCTAAAAAGTCCCTCGGTGCAGCAATTTTCATAACGGGCCACCCCGAACGGGACCGAAAAGCCAAAAGGACAGCGAGTGGATTTTAACGCGCTAAAGACATCAGCTTTTGTCGAAATAGCGGACGTTCTCAAGACCGTCCGTAAGCGCGATTTGCAACTTGCAGAAGTCCAAAACATCCTTCAAAAGAATTTTAGCGTCGCAGAAAACCTCCACAACGAGGAATGCAATAAAATCCGTGACGTCATAGAAGGTAGATCCGGTGAACTCATTGGAAACACCAGCGAAATGCGCGAAGTTTCCAAGCAGGTCAAGCAAATCGCCCCCACCATCGCCGTCGTCCTCATCCGCGGAAACGCGGGCACCGGCAAGGAATACGTGGCGCGAGCCATCCATCAGACCTCCGACCGAAAGGACGGCCCCTTCGTCACCCTGAATTGCGATTCCCTGAACGATTCCATCGCCAACAACTTCGAAACGGAACTTTTCGGCTACGAACGAGGAGCCTTCACAGGCGCCACCAACCGTCATTTGGGAAAGGCAGAACTTGCCGCCCGCGGCACCCTATTCCTGGACGAAGTCGGCAACCTCTCCCCCACCGCCCAAAAGAAATTACTCCAGTTCATCCAAGGGCAAAGCTTCAGCCGCCTCGGCAGCAACATCGTCCAGCACACCGACGTCCGCATCATGGCCAGTACCGGGAAAAATTTGGAAGCCATGATGCAGCAAGGGCTGTTCCGGGAAGACCTCTATTACCGTTTAAACATCTTTCAGATTAACCTGCCCGACTTAACCCAAAGAAAAACGGACATTCTTCTTTTGGCGGACCATTTCATCGCCAAGATGAACTTGAAATACGGTAAGAAAATCCTTCGTCTGAGCTCCCCCGCCATCGACATGCTCCTGAGCTACCACTGGCCGGGCAACGTCCGCGAACTGGAAAACTGTATTGAACACGCCTGCCTCGTCACCACTGACGTGGCAATCAACGCCTACGACTTGCCACCAACACTACAAACAGACGTCACTAGCGGTTCAGCCCTTTTACCCGAAGGAACCGCCTCGCTAGAAACGCTTTTGGATTCCTACGAAAAAGAAATCATAACCGAGGCCCTCCGACGCAACAAGGGCAACATGAGCGCCGCCGGCAGAGATCTAGACATCAGCCCCCGCGTCATGCACTACAAGATAAACCGTCTTGGAATCGAAATAGACAAAGGCTAGACCTAGCGATAGAACGTTTTTATAACTTTACACTATTACATCAATTATCTAAATTAGCGGCGTAAACATAGTTTTTGTGCCCTGAAAAGCCTTAGAGAGAACTCCGGTGAAAATCCGGGACGGTCCCGCCGCTGTATGGGAGTACGAAACCGGCATAATTTCAAAACCAGTGGAAGGTAGCCAATCCCTCTGCGAAGGAGCCGGAAGTAGGACGATCCCCGAGTCAGAAGAACTGCAAAAACGGAAAACTTGTAGAGGATCGATGCGAGAGACATCCAACCCAACAACCGCAATAGATGCGGTTCGTTTTTGCGTTATGCAGAAAACACGCCAAACGCTTTTTGCGTTTACGTTTTTTGCGTTTGCCTTGGGTGTAATCACTAGCATCACAAACGCAGCCGAAATACAGGATTTAGGGGTCTCCGAAATTGTCGAACCTCCCCCAACACCCGCCGATGTAGCCCCCAGTTACGAAGAAATCAAGCCCGACTCCTGGGAAGGCCGCGGACTTTCCGCAGCGGAAGTCCTTTCTGCACTCCCCGGCATTCAAAGTTACAAGCAAGGCGGTATGGGCAGCTTCCAGACCGTAAGTATCCGTGGCGTGGCGGCAAGAAACGTTTTGATTTGCATTGATGGAGTTCCCGTCAACGACGCAGGTGGCGGAGCAGCCGATTTAGGCGTCATCGACTTAAACAACATCGAAAAAATCGAAGTCTACAAGGACCGCGTTCCCGCAAAGTTCGGCGGAGCAGGTCTCGGCGGAGCAATCAATTTCGTTACAAAATCAGCCATCCGCAAAAACGGAAGCAAAGGCACCACAGGGCGCATTCTCGCAACCATCGGTTCCCACAATTCTTTCGAAGGTTCTGCACAAGTTTCCGCAAGTCCCAAGGACAGCATTCAATTTTCCGCGACACTTTCCGCACGGCACAGCGACAACGATTACGAATTTCTGAATCGAAACGGAACCGCCTACAACGCGGATGACGATTTTACCGACAAACGGGAGAACGCCGAGTTCACGGAATACTCCGGAAACCTGCAATACCGCATACTTCACAAGGGTGACTTCTTTTCTACGATTTCGGCCAGCGTCACCCATACCGAGGCAGGCAACCCGGGACACGAAAGTTCCCAGACCAAGGTGGCCGAGTTCGTAGGCGACAACGCGCAGGTTTCCTACCGTTTAGAGGCACCCATTTTGTGGCAGAGTCTCTTGCTAGAAACTGGCGTTTCTGGGAAATTTGAAAAAAATGTTTCTGCATCCTATTACCCCCTGGATTACATCGGCTACAGTTACCCCGATTTTATCCACTACGGTTTAGCAGGATACCGACTGATTCCTGAACTCACCGGCACGCTGATTCTCGACCGTTTCGAGAGTTCCGTACGGATCGGCGCATCCGCTGAAAAATGGGAAGCTCGCGGAACTATCAAGGATTTTGGAATTGCACGTTATACAGGCTCCATCGCCGCCAACGGAGAATTCGCCCTTACGAAATGGCTAAGCCTCTTTGCAGAGGGAAACATTCTCAAGACCAATGACGAAATTGATGGCGGAAAGTTCCTTATGCCTACAGGCACGGCAATTATCAGCGATGCGGAAGATCGAGACCTTAGTTTCGCAGGAATGGTCCAGGCAAAGTTCGGCAAGAAGGACGGTTGGTTTGGCGGAAACATCAGCATCGGTCGTTATTATAGACAACCTCAGCTGATGGAACTTTACGGTGTGTACCAGGGAGTGCTTTCCAATCCCAAGTTGAAAGACGAAACCGCTGTTCGTTTTGAAGTAGGCGGATTTGTACAAAGTCCTTCCAAAAAAAGCACCCTACGCGCCACTTACTTTGACACTCAATTGGAAAATGGAATTTTCTGGACCGTCAGCACAAACACAATGAAGGCTTTCAATGTAGATGACGCCAGTATTCAAGGCATCGAGCTGGAATTAAACAGCAGGCCCGCCAACTTCTTCGAGACCACAATCCGCGGCACAATCCAGGATCCAAGGGACGAAAGCAAGGTAAGAATGTACAACAGCAAGATTTTGCCAAGCGAACCCGTACACAGCTACTATGTTGAAGGAAAGTTCTATTTGCCACTGCACTTCGACTTGGCTTTTGACGTAAACTATAGAACTCGGATTTACACGGACAGGTTAAACAAAATAAGGCAGCCCCCCGTCGCCAGGTATAACGCAGCACTGGGCTTCGCCCCCTGGGAAACCACCCGTTTGATTTTAGGCATTACAAATATTTCAGACGAAACCTACACAAACATTTTTGCCCCGAACCCCACTCCGGGTAGGGAATGGCATTTCACTCTTTTACAAAAATTCTAACCTCCAAAACATTTCCCGTTCAAACCGGGAATGTCAACCCCCAAAAAAGGAAACGACATGAATCGCAAGATACTCACCCTCCTTACAGCAGCAAGCTTCGCCCTATTCTTCGGCGCCTGCGGCGACGACAACAGCGCATCCAGCAACGGTCCGGAAATTTCCTGCCTTGACAACGAGGACTGCCTAGACGAAGACCTTTCCAGTGCCGACGACGAGCCCACCTCTTCTAGCAGCAAGAAGGGCGACGCCAAGTCTTCCAGCAGCGTAAAGGATAGCAAGGACGAAAATAAGTCCAGTTCCTCCGTCAAGAAAGATAATGATGAAGGCAAGTCCAGTTCTTCTGAAACAAAGGACGACAAATCTTCCGATAGCAAGAGTGAATCCTCCAACAGCAAGGGCGATTCTTCTTCAAGCGAAACTCAGGAATCCAGTTCTTCCGAAGCTTCCGAATCTTCCTCCAGCGAAGAAGTAAAGCCTGTTGAATACGCAAACACCACCCCGAACCTGGCCGACCTTGAAGTTTCCGGCGACACTCTGTTCGCTGTGTTCCAGCGCCAGAACGCCGACTACAGCATTACTCACAATGGTCTGCTTGCCATGTATAAGTTGAGCGACGGCACTCTCCTGGACACCATCCAGCTTGCCACCAAAAATCCTTCCGCTGTGAAGGTTGCAGGTGGCAATGTCTATGTGGCAACCGCAGGTGCTTATGGTGCAGGCTACAGCCTCCCCGCCGACAACAACCGCGGCATCGAAAAGGTTGACCTTTCCAAGAAGACCTCCAGCCTCTTCATTGCAGGAACAAAGTTGGGCGGTGGCGTCAACGATTTCGTTGTAGATGCCAAGAACAGCAAGGGCTATACCTTGATTTATAATGCCTACGGAGTCACCCCGAAAATTGTGGAAATCAACCTTTCTGCAGGTTCTGTCATCAAGACCATCGGCGAAAGCGAGCTGAAGGATCCTGAAGGCAGTCTGGAATTTGACGCCACCAAGGGTATCCTCTACATCGGCGAACGTTTCCTGGACTGGGACACCTTCGAAATGCACAACAACGTCTATGCCTACGACGGAACCACTCTGGAATACATTTCCGATCTCGATCCCGAACTTGAAGAATATCGTCAGCCCTACAGCATCAAGGCAATCAACGGCGTTCCCTATGTATTCGTTTCTGACTACAACACCGGAGCACTTTATGTTGATTACGCAGACTCCGAATCCGAAGGTACCGACTTCTACCAGGATTCCAGGCTGGCCGCAGTAAACGGCGAGCTCTTCCTGATGGAACGTGGCGATGCAGCTACCATCGCAAAGATCAACACCGCAGACGGTTCCGCTACATGGCAGTCCATCGCCTCCGGCAAGAATCCCTACGACATGGTCGCCGCAAGTGCCTCCACCGCATGGGTCGCCTACTACGGCTCTCCCGTTTTGGAACTGATCAGCACCTCCAACGGTTCTTCCGTGAAGCTGATCGACACCAAGGAATTCTGCGCCGTCAAGGTTGCAGACTAATTGCATAGACCCAGGTAAAACTGGTTAGGAGACAAGGAGGCCCTTCGAAAAAATCGAAGGGTTTCTTTTTACTCAGAACGAACCGCCCTGCATTATTCTCAAAAATATACTTTGTAAGTTAAATATCATCTTTTTGTAGCAAAAACAATGATGTTTGACCGATTTTTCGGATCCATTTAAGAATTTCGACTTTGACGATTTCCACCAAAAAGGTACATTTGGCCCAAATAACATTAAACTAACCACTTGGCGGTTTGAACCCGCTAAAGAAATATCATTATGAGTCTAAAAATCGTTGTACTTGCTAAGCAAGTTCCTGACACACGAAACGTGGGTCCCGACGCCATGACGGAACAGGGTACCATCAATCGTGCTGCCTTGCCTGCAGTCTTCAATCCTGAAGACCTGAATGCATTGGAACAGGCCCTCCGTCTGAAGGACCAGTTCCCCGGCTCCACCATTTCCGTTGTGACCATGGGTCTTCCCAAGTCTGCAGAAGTCGTTCGCGAATCTCTCTATCGCGGCGCTGACGAAGGCTTCGTCGTTACCGACCGTACCCTCGGCGGTGCAGACACCCTGGCTACCAGCTACACCCTGGCTCAGGCCATCAAGAAGGTTGGCAACTACGACATTATCCTCTGCGGCCGTCAGGCTATCGATGGCGATACCGCACAGGTCGGTCCCCAGATCGCCCAGAAGCTGGGTCTCACCCAGGTGACTTACGCCGAAGAAATTCTTTCTCTCGACGAAAGCGCTCGCAAGGTTGTTATCCGCCGTCTTATCGACGGTGGTGTCGAAACTGTGGAAGCACCGCTCCCGCTGGTCGTGACCGTTAACGGTTCCGCTGCTCCTTGCCGCCCCCGCAACGCAAAGCGCGTCATGAAGTACAAGAACGCAACCGCAGTTGCCGAACGTGCTCCCGAAGCCGCAGAAAAGTATGCAGCCCTTATCGCAGAAAAGCCCTACCTGGACATCGCCCAGTGGGGTGCAGCCGACATCGAGGCAGATCCTGCCCAGATCGGTAAGGCCGGTTCTCCGACCAACGTGAAGGCTGTGAAGAACATTGTGTTCAAGGCCAAGGAAAGCCGCACCCTCACCGCTAGCGATGAAGATGTGGAAGGCCTGATCAAGGAACTCTTAGAAGGAAAGATTATCGGTTAACCTATGAATAACGTATTTGTATATTGCGAAATTGAAGGGACTACCGTTAAGGACGTTTCCCTCGAACTGCTCTCCAAGGGCCGTAAGCTGGCCGACACCCTGGGTGTCCAGTTGGAATGCATTTGTGCCGCCTCTGGTATCGACGGCATCGAAAAGCAGGTTTTCCCCTACGGTGTCGATAAGGTTCACGTCTTCGACGCTGAAGGCCTGTTCCCCTACACCACCAATCCCCATGCATCTCTCGTGATCAACCTGTTCAAGGAAGAACAGCCCCAGATCTGCCTCATGGGTGCAACCGTGATTGGTCGTGACCTTGGCCCCCGCATTTCTGCCGCCACTCACAGTGGTCTGACCGCAGACTGTACCGAACTCGAAATCGACAGCTTCGAAATGAGCATCGGCGGTGTCAAGAAGTTCTACGAAAATCAGCTTTGCCAGATTCGCCCGGCTTTCGGCGGTAACATCGTTGCTACCATCGTGAACCCGGAACACCGCCCGCAGATGGCTACCGTCCGCGAAGGCGTGATGAAGAAGGAAATCAAGGATCCGAACTACAAGGGCGAAGTCGTAAAGCACGACGTTGCCAAGTACGTTCCCGAAGCTGAATACGTGGTGAAGGTTCTGGAACGCCACGTTGAAGCCGCCAAGAACAACCTGAAGAGCGCTCCCATCGTGGTCGCCGGTGGTTACGGCATGGGCTCCAAGGAAAACTTCGACATGCTGTTCGAACTGGCCAAGGAACTCCACGGCGAAGTTGGTGCAAGCCGCGCTGCTATCGACGCAGGTTTCGTTGCCGACCATGACCGTCAGATCGGTCAGACCGGTCTCACCGTTCGCCCCAAGGTTTACATTGCTTGCGGTATTTCCGGCCAGATCCAGCACATCGCTGGTATGCAGGATTCCGGCATTATCATTTCCGTGAACAATGACCCGGATGCTCCGATCAATGCAATTGCAGACTACGTCATCAACGGCAACGTTGAAGAAGTGGTTCCCAAGTTAATCAAGTACTACAAGGCAAACAACAAGTAAGCGCTATGGCAAATTTCTATACAGATCATCCAGAGATTAAGTTCAATCTCGAAAGCAGCCCCTTGATGAACCGCATTGTGGAACTCAGGGAAAATGGCTTTGCTAATGAAGAAAAGTCCGATTACGCTCCGGCCGACTACGCCGACGCAATCGACAACTACAACAAGGTTTGCGAACTGGCTGGCGACATCGTTTCCAACGTGATCGCACCCAACGCAGAAGCAGTTGATGCAGAAGGTCCTCATTGCGAAAACGGTCGCGTCCGTTACGCAAGCAAGACTTACGAAAACCTGGAAGCAACCGTGAAGGCTGGCCTTTGCGGCGTTACCATGCCCCGTCGTTTCGGTGGCCTGAACTTCCCCGTCACTGCTTACACCGCCATTAACGAAATGATCGCTGCCGGCGACGCAGGTTTCGAAAACATCTGGTCCCTCCAGGACTGTATCGAAACTTTGTACGAATTCGGCGATGAAGATCAGCGTTCCCGTTTCGTGCCCCGCATCTGCGCCGGCGAAACCATGTCCATGGACTTGACCGAACCCGATGCCGGTTCCGACCTGCAGCGCGTGATGCTGAAGGCAACCTACAGCGAAGCAGACAAGTGCTGGTACCTGAACGGCGTGAAGCGCTTCATCACCAACGGCGACTCCGACATTCACCTGGTTCTCGCCCGTTCCGAAGAAGGCACCAAGGATGGCCGCGGCCTTTCCATGTTCATCTACGACAAGCGCGACGGTGGTGTCGATGTTCGTCGTATCGAAAACAAGATGGGTATCCACGGTTCTCCGACCTGCGAACTGGTTTACAAGAACGCCAAGGCAGAACTCTGCGGCCGTCGCAAGTTCGGTCTCATCAAGTACGTGATGGCCCTCATGAATGGCGCACGTCTCGGTATCGCAGCACAGGCAGTGGGTATCAGCCAGGCTTCCTACGACGAAGCTCTCGCCTACGCCAAGGACCGTAAGCAGTTCAACCAGGCTATTATCAACTTCCCCGGCGTCTACGAAATGCTTTCCAACATGAAGGCTCGCCTGGACGCTGGTCGCGCCCTCCTTTACCAGACAGCTCGCTACGTCGACATCTACAAGTCTCTTGAAGATATCGAACGCACCCGCAAGCTCACCGATGAAGAAAAGGCTGAACTGAAGCTGTACAACAAGTTGGCATCTGCCGGCACTCCGCTCACCAAGGGCATGAACGCCGAATACTCCAACATCAACAGCTACGACAGCATCCAGGTTCACGGCGGTTCCGGCTACATGCTGGAATACGCTTGCCAGCGCCTCTACCGCGACGCTCGTATTACCTCCATCTACGAAGGTACTACCCAGCTCCAGGTTGTTGCCGCCCTTCCGCACATCACCACCGGCACCTACACTTCCATGCTCGACGAACTGGAAGCAGCCGCTGTTGCACCGGAATTCGAAAGCCTCAAGGCCCGCGCAAAGGCTATGGACGACAAGTTCAAGGCAGCCATCGACTACGTCAAGGCCGCTGAAAACAACGAGTTCCTGGACCTCTGCAGCCGCCGCCTGTACGAAATGGCCGGTAACTGCGTCATGGCACAGCTCCTCATCCGCGACGCTTCTGCAAACGCAGAACTGTTCGGCAAGAGCGCCAAGGTTTACCTGAACCTTGCTGAAGCAGAAGTGATGAAGCACTCCAACTTCATCATGAACCTGACTGCAGAACAGATCGCTGATTACAAGGCTTAATTGATAACTAAGGCGAGTGAAGCGACTAAATTTATTTAGTCATTTCCGAGCCGGTTATCAAAGCAACGAAGTTGCTTATCGCCGACAGGCTCCGCGCAGTTAATGGATGTCATCCCGGCCTTGAGCCGGGATCTCCCTTAAAACTTAAAAGACCTCGACTCACAGGAGTCGGGGTCTTTTTTATCGTCATTAAATAATGTATATTCTTTTTGAATATTCATGGAGATTCTTATGGATACCACCCTAAACCCGACACAGCTGCATCTTTTGAAGATGTTTTCCTTCGCCAAGGATTCCAAGTCCCTGGAAGAGATTCGCGTTGCCTTGACGGATGTTTTCGCCAAGCGTGTAGAAAATGATATGGACGCACTGTGGGAATCCGGCGAGTGGGACGACAAGAAAAACGAATCCATTTTGAACGAACATCTTCGAACCCCCTACAAGAATGTATGAGAATCGTTCTTGATACAAACTGTCTTTTAGCATCCCTTTCCAAAAGGGGTGCCTATTTCAATGTTTGGCGGGGACTACAAGAAGGAAAATACACTCTTTGCGTGTCAAACGAAGTACTTGAAGAATACGAAGAAATCATCGCGCAAAAAACAAATTCCACAATAGCTTCCAACGTAATTCAAACTCTACTGAACGCTCCATCTGTCGAACTTATTGACACTTTTTTCAGATTCAATCTAATCAAAGACGATCCAGACGACAACAAGTTCGTTGATTGCGCAATCGCCGGAAACGCCACATTCATTGTTTCCAACGACACTCATTTCAACATCCTCCGAGAAATAGATTTTCCGAAGTTAATTTTGAAGAGCCTGCAAGAGTTCTCCGCAATGCTTCAAAATCCTGAATTATAATTCCGACCTTTTCTACCAATCTCGCGAATACCTGGCGGAATGCTATAAAGCAGGCGAGATACTGGCTGCATAACGGAAGTAAAAGACCTCGACTCATAGGAGTCGGGGTCTTTTTTCGTTCAATTTTTACGCATTTAGTTTTTGCCTATGTTTAGGGAACGTTTCACATTATCCAGGTGTTCCTGAACAACTGCAAGTTCCTTTTGTACATCCATAGTATTGTTTTCATTTTTCGCTTCATATGATTCGCTGACAAAATTCACAACAATGCCAACAACAATATTGAGCATAATAAGCGCCGATATCACAATGAAACTAATCAAGTAAATCCATGCATAAGGATGGACAACCATCAACCCACGTAAGAGATCTCCCCAACCTTCAAAAGTTGTGGTAATTATCAAGGTCAACATTGCAGTTCCTATATCAGCAAACGGTTGGATATCATCATAGATAACATCCGCATAAAGATTCACTCCTATTACAGAGTATATGTACAAGGTTACCAGCATTAACAATCCTGCATATCCTAGACTCGGAATGCTCTTGAATATTGCGTTTACGATAACCTGCATTGTTTTTACCGAGCTAACCAATCTCATTGCCCGAAATTGTTTCAGCAAACGAACAACACGAAGACTTGAGACACACCCCGTAACAGGAATAAACGATATTGCGACAACTAAAACATCAAACCAGTTCCACACAGATACGAAAAAACGACTTCGTCCAGCTATGATTCTTATAATGATTTCTAAGGCAAAGACTCCCAAGCAAAAGGAATCTATGATATCAAGAATTTTTCCACAAGAATCCATTACCGTAGGAATCGTTTCTAAACCTAGGACAATGGCGTTAACCGTAATGAAGAACATTACGATTAACTGGAACCATTTGCTTTCAACTATATGATTCATACGGAAGATTCTGTTGCAAGATTTTCAGATTTTAATTCTTTGACTCGAGGTCCAGCAAAGCTTATTTCCGCTTCCGCACGAACTCGATCTTTGTGAACAAAAATTTCCTTGGGATCAACTAGAGCAATTGTATCACCTTGCGCCCCGTCAGCCTTAGGAAATGCAATACCTTCAAAACGATACTTGTTGTCGATAATTTTTCCAATGATCCAAAGAATCGGCTGACCAGATTTAGGCCCGTTAAAATGAACTTTTGCAAGAAGACCACTATTGAAATCGCTCAAATTGATAATTGATGTATCATATTTATCAGCAAGAAGACCAAGAACAATAGAATATACCATAAGTTCTTCGGATTCAATATCATTCTTATAACGAGCTGCCTCTGCTTCCGCTTCTGCTTTATACTTGGCCTTTTCCTTTTCCACAATATTCATCATGGCGGCCTGAAAATAATTCTCGTAGCTATCAAGTTTATTTTGATTGACGACATTAACGCCAGGCTCAACTTTACGGATGATATGTTTCTTCTCATCTTCGGAAAGATATTTACGTTCTTCCATAATTGCCGCTTCAATTTTCGCCATAAGATTTTGTTCTTCAGCTTTTTTCTTACCCTCTTCGTAGGCAGAGCGAATCTTCGCTAAATCAGCGCCAGGCTTCTTAAAAAGATCCAGAAGATACTTTTTATCCTCATCCGAAATCTTTTCAAAATCTATCGTTTTAAACGGAGATTTCTCCATGACATGACTAGCAGCATCTGCGATAAAGAAGGACCATTTACGTCCGTTTGTCAAAATTCCAACTTCGACAAGCATGTTCTGCACATAGGAAGCCAGTTCATCAATATGCTTTTGATTTTCAACATCTTCCGAAAGACGTTTCGCCTCAATAATGCACTTGTAATTCGCTGTTTGAATAAGATAATCACAACGACTATGATTTACCTTAGCTCCAATTTGAGGCAATTCTACTTCAACCTTATAGCAATCAACACCAGCACCATATTCATACCCCCACACTCGTTCCACCATGTTTCGGATGATGTAATTTTTTACAGCCTCCTCATTATTAAGTTCGTTCGTTAGGGTGAGAGACTTATACTTCTCAACAAGAGCGTTAAGATTTTTCATTTTTACTCCTTCTGATATTATTCTGTTATAAATTCATTCCAAGTCTGTTCACTTGTAATAAAGATCGGGGCACCTTTCTTTTTAAGACCTACGGCCTTTTCAATTTTACGTCCCGATGATTCATGGATCCAATCTCGACTGACCATTGTTCCAATCACTACATAATCCGTAGAATTGGTAACACTACCTTGTGGGATAGCTCCAAGGCTAGCGGCCTTTGACTCAACTTGCTTACGACTTCCGGAAATAAACTTTCCCGTAAAACAAATATTTTTACCATTTAAGCTTCCCGATATGGGATCATTAAATAGAGACGTTGCACCACCAATAGCATCACCGTCTTCTGTAAAGTGGGTTCCAACAATGTCAGAGACAAGGGTATTCAATTCCTTAAGTTCCGCATCATCCACAACCTGATCCCTTAGAATCATATTGATTCTATCATACACAATATTGAATGGGAACGTTTTTTGAAGTTTCAAAGGTGCATTAAACACATACTGTTTAAGTCTTTCAAATTCAGCTTTGTTTATTATACCATCAGCTGAAATTCCTTTCAAAAAACCCACAAACTGATTTACCTCAACATCACTTTCAAAGACGTTTTCCGAAAATTCGAGACAATCATCTAGAAGACATTTTAAATCTTCACGTTCCTCACTTGTAATCACACCATCTTCCAAAGCAGCCTTTACGGCATCATAAATATCAAGGATATCTCCTTTCATTTCGCTTTGCTGTTCAAGCCAGACCTGAAGGAATAATATTTCTGTGTCATTTAATTGCTGGTCCGCCGTAATTCCATTCAATACGCCGTAAAGAGTTGCTGCAGCTTTATTTCTGTTGCGCACTCTATTAAAATTGCCATTCAACGGCTGACCATCAACGTCAAGTTCTGTATTCTTTTCAATGCCTTCCATAAATCATTTCCCATATGGTTTTAGGGTAAGATTCTTTTGCAAAAAGACTAAAGAACTTCAACTTGCACATTTTACCAAACAAAAAAAGCGTGGGTGCGTAAGTGCAATCTCACCTGAGGCTCGGCAAAGCCTACCACGAAATAAACACAAACGACCCACGCCCATTTCTGGACGTGAGCGTCTGCTACTCATTCTATCGTGATGTGAAATTTTGCCGATTTCAGGTGATGAACAAGAGCAAAGCTCTATATGTCAAAAATGCATCAAATCCTTATAAAAACCTCTTATGCTTATACATTCACAATATAATTCATTTAATTGTCATTAAAGTGACAGTAACTCGTTTTTATTTGCATATAGACGAACAAGTGAAAGAAGCAGGGCATTGCGGGGCGGCGACTGAGCCCCGCAGAGGGGGTAGCGGAAGACCCGGCCGGGTGGGTTTCGAAACTTTATTCCCGAAGGGAATGATTATAAGGGTGGGGCCGGGGCTGGAGCGACCTTTGGACACTTGGCCTTTAGGCCTTAGTGTACATGGCCACCTTTAGGTGGTGCGGGACTCTTCCCCCCTCCTATAAATAAAGCTGTCCGCCCGAAGGTGTATATCGCCTGCGGTATTTCCGGCCAGATCCAGCACATCGCTGGTATGCAGGATTCCGGCATTATCATTTCCGTGAACAATGACCCG
>NZ_MWQG01000023.1:0-56816 GCF_002210365.1 Fibrobacter sp. UWH1 | reverse complement strand
TGCACACATACATTCCCATGTAAAAGTTCTACGGACTCACATTTCGTATTATGCATTCCCATGTGTTCATGGCTCAAGGCTACTACTGCACACATACATTCCCATGTAAAAGTTCTACGGACTCACATTTCGTATTATGCATTCCCATGTGTTCATGGCTCAAGGCTACTACTGCACACATGCCTTCCCATGTAAAAGTTCTGCGGACTCACATTTCGTATTATGCATTCCCATGTGTTCATGGCTCAAGGCCACTATTGCACACATACATTCCCATGTGTTCATGGGTCAGGGCAACTACTGCACACATGCCTTCCCATGTGTTCATGGCTCGGAGCCCTATACTATTCAGAGTGTATAATAAACAAATATTTTTTAGTTAGACTTTTAATAAAAACGCTTATTTTTCTTTCTATAATCGGATACAGACTTTGCCTTATTCAAGACACTAGAGCCATTCAATAAAGTTTGGTCCGCAAACCCGGACCCCTCATGTGGAGTATTGAAGAACAATACGTTATCGATTTCTCCTTGATATTCCTTACTTTGGACATACTCGCGTGCAGCAAGACCCGCAACACCTTCGGCAATGATTACAAATTTATTGGGAACTTTCTTAGAAGCTGAATTTTTCCCATTCTGGGACCACTGATTCAGGGCCTTACTAAAAACAGAATTTGCCCCCTTAAAAAGCACATCTACCGCTTCGGAAGGGTCCAAGGAACCATCATAAGAATGGCAATAAAAAGCCGTAAAGAACAACAGGAGGGATATTGCTTTGTTCGTTTTTTCTCCGAGAAAAACAACCGCTAAAATTTAGAACTTGCAAATCTTGCGTTTTTGTGTTTTTTTCGGGACATTTTCACGAATGATTCCGAAAGCACCCGTTTTTTCACTTTATCTGCAAAAATTCTATTCTACATTACCTATATTTGTTCACATGAAATCAAAGTTCATTCTTTTTACGGTGTTTGTTTCCTTGCTTTGGGCTTGTTCCGAAGATAGCCCTTCGGAGCCTAAGGATACTTTTGACGCGAGCGTTGTCTGCCCCGCCGACGGGATGAACGCATACGGCGAGCCGAACCGAGGTTCATTCACTGACGAACGTGATGGACAGGTGTACAAGTACACCACAATAGGCAACCAAGTGTGGATGGCTGAGAACTTGAAATTTGACGCACCGTACAGCCTATGCTATGCCAGAGAAGAAAATTTTTGCGAAACGTTCGGCAGGTTCTACACTCTGTACGTAAATGGCGAATATTTTGCCCTCATTGATCAAGTTTTGGCGGACACCATTTGCCCTGCTGGGTGGCATGTGCCTTCGGTGGATGAATGGAATGAATTGGCGAATAATGTTGGGGAAGGTAAAAAGGGAAGTGCCAGATTAAAGTCATCCAATGATTTTGGAGAATATTATAACTCTGGTTCTGATGATTGTAGTTTTAACGCCCTGCCTGCAGGATCCTGGATGTTAAACGGAGAGCTTTCTGGAAATAGAATTTATGCTATTTATTGGACTTCTACAAGAAGAAGTTATGATACAATGTATGCCTATAATCTTGGAAGTCAGTCAATAGAAATAAATCGCCCCAGAATGACTATTAGGTGTCTAAAGAATTAACATTCTCATGAAAACAAAGTTCATTCTTTTTACCGCTTTTGTTTCCTTGCTTTGCGCGTGTTCCGAAGATAGCCCTTCGGAGCCAAAGGATACTTTTGACGCAAGCGTCGTCTGCCCAGCCGACGGGATGAACGCATACGGCGAGCCGAACCGAGGTACATTCACTGATGAACGTGACGGCCAGGTGTACAAGTACACCACCATCGGCAACCAAGTGTGGATGGCCGAGAACTTGAAATTTGACGCACCGTACAGCCTGTGCTATGCCAGAGAAGAAAATTTTTGCGAAACGTTCGGCAGGTTCTACACTCTGTACGTAAATGGCGAATATTTTGCCCTCATTGATCAAGTTTTGGCGGACACCATTTGCCCTGCTGGGTGGCATGTGCCTTCGGTGGATGAATGGAATGAATTGGCGAATAATGTTGGGGAAGGTAAAAAGGGAAGTGCCAGATTAAAGTCATCCAATGATTTTGGAGAATATTATAACTCTGGTTCTGATGATTGTAGTTTTAACGCCCTGCCTGCAGGATCCTGGATGTTAAACGGAGAGCTTTCTGGAAATAGAATTTATGCTATTTATTGGACTTCTACAAGAAGAAGTTATGATACAATGTATGCCTATAATCTTGGAAGTCAGTCAATAGAAATAAATCGCCCCAGAATGACTATTAGGTGTCTAAAGAATTAACATTCTCATGAAAACAAAGTTCATTCTTTTTACCGCTTTTGTTTCCTTGCTTTGCGCGTGTTCCGAAGATAGCCCTTCGGAGCCTAAAGACACTTTTGACGCAAACGTCGTCTGCCCAGCCGAAGGGACGAACGCATACGGCGAGCCGAACCGAGGTTCATTCACTGATGAACGTGATGGACAGGTGTACAAGTACACCACCATCGGCAACCAAGTGTGGATGGCGGAGAACTTGAAATTTGACGCACCGTACAGTCTATGCTATGCCAGAGAAGAAAATTTTTGCGAAACGTTCGGCAGGTTCTACACTCTGTACGTAAATGGCGAATATTTTGCCCTCATTGATCAAGTTTTGGCGGACACCATTTGCCCTGCTGGGTGGCATGTGCCTTCGGTGGATGAATGGAATGAATTGGCGAATAATGTTGGGGAAGGTAAAAAGGGAAGTGCCAGATTAAAGTCATCCAATGATTTTGGAGAATATTATAACTCTGGTTCTGATGATTGTAGTTTTAACGCCCTGCCTGCAGGATCCTGGATGTTAAACGGAGAGCTTTCTGGAAATAGAATTTATGCTATTTATTGGACTTCTACAAGAAGAAGTTATGATACAATGTATGCCTATAATCTTGGAAGTCAGTCAATAGAAATAAATCGCCCCAGAATGACTATTAGGTGTCTAAAGAATTAACATTCTCATGAAAACAAAGTTCATTCTTTTTACCGCTTTTGTTTCCTTGCTTTGCGCGTGTTCCGAAGATAGCCCTTCGGAGCCAAAGGATACTTTTGACGCAAGCGTCGTCTGCCCGGAAAATCAAAGGGGGACGTTCACCGACGAACGCGACGGACAGGTGTACAAGTACACCACAATAGGCAACCAAGTGTGGATGGCCGAGAACTTGAAATTCGACGCACCGTTCAGCCTGTGCTATGACAAAATCGAAGGCTTCTGCGATACGTTCGGTCGGTTTTATTCGCTGCATGTAGACGGCGATTTTTTTGGACTCTTTGACCAGGATTTGGTAGACACCATTTGCCCTGCCGGGTGGCATGTGCCTTCTCTTGATGAATGGAAAATGTTGGTAGAGAACATGGGGGGGGAAGAAAATGTTGGGCGTAGACTGATGAGTTCCTTTGACTTTTGGGAACGATATGTTCCAGGAACCGACGATTGTGGGTTTAGTTCTAAACCTGCGGGGGAATGGTTGTTAGACGGATCCGTATTTGGCCATTTTTCTTCTTATTGGACATCAACAGCAAAAGATTTTGAAACTACTTTCATGTGTACTTTTAATTCAACAGATTATTTCTCCTTTAATATAAATAGTCCAAAGATGACTATTAGGTGTCTAAAGGATTAACAACTACTTTTTTCTTATGAACAACCCAATTACATTAGCAATTTCAGTAACATTTGCAGCCTTGCTTTGTTCTTGTTCCGAAGATAGCCCTTCGGAGCCAAAGTACGTATTCGACGCAAACGTCGTCTGCCCCGCCGAAGGGACGAACGCATACGGAGAGCCGAATCGAGGTTCATTCACCGACGAACGTGACGGACAGGTGTACAAGTACACCACCATCGGCAACCAGGTGTGGATGGCCGAGAACCTTAATTTTGACAATGGTTCTCCCTGCGCCAAGGAATCCTGTTCAGAAAAAGGTCGAGAATACACCCCGATGGACGCGCAAAACGCATGCCCGAATGGCTGGCATTTGCCTACAGAAATAGAGTGGAACATACTTTTTGATAATGTTGGTGGAATAGATATCGCAGCAGCCCGCCTAAAGGCAACCGAGGGGTGGACACCCTTGAACCCGGGACAAGCCTCAAATGGAACGGACGATTGCGGCTTCAGCCTTTACCCAATCCCTGTAATAGACAATTTTGTAAACCATTTCAAATATACACCAGACAAAGCAATTGATGGCTACATTGCCTTAGTGTGGACCGGGAATCCCTTAGATTCAACACTCGGATCACCATCTACATACGGTGTATTATTTGAAACACAAAAAAACTCTGCGTTAATATACAGATATTACCACAAAGATTATCAATCCATCCGTTGCGTGAAGGACTAGAATCCAACATACCAATTCAAATCATTCCATCACCCCCTCTGCTTACTAACCACTAACTACTAATCACTTCCTCATGGCTAGAGCGCGCAAGACAATTACCCCGGATCCGTATGCAAAACCGATAGCAAAGGTTCTCTCCCCCGAGCAGAGCCTTCCGGGCAGATTGCGTCAGTTCCAGGCGCCCACCCGCGCCAACTTCGAACTGGTTTCCCAGTACGCCGCCGCCGGCGACCAGCCCAAGGCCATCGAGCAGATTACCGAAGGTTTCAAGCAGGGCGATCAATTCCAGACACTGCTTGGCGTAACCGGTTCCGGTAAGACGTTTACCATGGCCAACGTCATCAAGAATGTAGGCAAGCCTACCCTGATCCTGACCCACAACAAGACCTTGGCCGCCCAGCTCTACCAGGAATTCAAGGCTTTCTTCCCCAAGAATGCGGTGGAATATTTTGTCAGCTATTACGACTATTTCCAGCCCGAAGCCTACATTCCCCACACCGATACCTTTATCGAAAAAGACGCCAGCATCAACGACGAAATCGACAAGCTGCGTCTGCGTGCAACGGCAAACCTGCTGACCCGTCGCGATGTCATCATCATCGCTTCCGTCAGCTGCATTTACGGCTTGGGAAGCCCCGCGGAATACTTCGACCTGATGGTCCGCGTGAAAAAAGGCGACATCAAGGACCGCGACGACCTGCTTCATGAACTGGTCCGCATCCAGTACACCCGTAACGACTTCAGCCTGGAACGCGGCACCTTCCGCTGCCATGGCGACGTCATCGAAATCCACCCCAGCTACGACGAAGACGGCATGCGCATCGAGCTGTTCGGCGACGAGGTGGATCGTCTGGTGCGCTTCAACATCATTGCCGGCGAGGTCATCCAGGAGCTGGAAGAAATGACCATCGCCCCGGCAAAGCACTTCGTCACGAAGGAAGAAGGCCGAGCCGGGATCCTGCAGCGCATGCAGTTGCAATTGACGGACCGCCTTGCCGAATTGGACAAGGAAGGTAAGGTACTGGAATCCGCCCGACTGAGTAGCAGAACCCGCTACGACATGGAAATGATCCGCGAGACCGGCATGTGTTCCGGCATCGAGAACTATTCCGCCCTTATCGAAAACCGCGGCCCCGGCACTCGCCCCTTTACCCTCATCGACTACTTCGGCGATGACTGGCTTTTGATGGTAGACGAATCCCATGTGAGCATCCCCCAGGTAGGCGGCATGGCCGAAGGCGACAAGAGCCGAAAGACCACTCTGGTAAATTACGGTTTCCGCCTCCCCTGCGCTCTTGATAACCGCCCCATGAACTTCAAGGAGTTCGAATATATGTACCCCAAGCAGGTGCTGTTCGTCAGCGCCACCCCGGGGGAATACGAACTTGAAAAGACTGGTGGCGTAGTGGCCGAGCAGATTAACCGCCCCACCGGCCTATTGGATCCGAAGATCGAGATGTTCCCCATCCAGGGACAGATGGACGTTCTGCTTTACCGTATTGACGAAGTGGTGAAGAAGGGAGACCGCGTACTGGTTACAACGCTGACCAAGAAGATGGCCCAGGACCTTACGGACTATTTTGTAGAAGCAGGCATCCGCGCCAAGTACCTCCACAGTGACATCAAGACCCTGGAACGTCACGACTTGATCAAGGGGCTGCGAACCGGTGAGTTCGACGTGCTGGTGGGAATCAACCTTCTGCGTGAAGGTCTGGACCTTCCGGAAGTCAGTATGGTGGCTATATTGGACGCCGACAAGGAAGGCTTCCTGAGAAATTACCGCAGCCTGATCCAGACCATGGGCCGCGCCAGCCGTAACGTAAACGGAACCGTGTTGCTGTTCGCCGACAACATGACCGACAGTTTGCAGAAGGCCGTCGACGAAACCATCCGCCGCCGCACCCTGCAAGAGGAATTCAACAAGGAACACGGTATTACGCCAAAGTCCGTCAGCCGCAAGCTGGAAGGGGACCTGGTCATCAACGATCCGCTCATGGACCTGTGGCGCGGCGACAAGACTCCCAAGGCAGCCGAGGACCCGGATTTCGACGCAGATTACGGTTTCGCCGACAACGACGAAGATGGGGATGTCCCCCTTTTCGAGGGCGCCCCCATGGGCAAACCCAAAAAATCCTCGAACCTGAAAGCAAAGCGACCTCACACCTCAAAGCGAAGCGACCTGTCAATCGAGGAGCTGGAAAAGCAGATGAAGGCCGCCGCGGCCAAGCTGGATTTCGAGGAGGCAGCCCGTCTCCGCGACCTGATCCGCGACCTGGGAAAGTGATTTTACCCCCTGCGGAACCCTTTTTAGTATGCTTTTTTAGCCTGAATTCACAATATTTTCACGTTTTTTTACACCTATTTAATAGGTCCCCTAGTCCGTTTTGGAATATTTTTGTGTATTTTCAATGGGCAAAAAACATTTAGAGAGAGGAATCTATATGACTTTTAATTTCGCAAAGACCCTTATGATGGGTTCCGTGATTACCATGGGCGCTTTCGGCCTCATCGCTTGCGGTGATGATTCCGGTAGCAGCGCACCTGCAGATGAACAGCCGGGCAGCTCCGCCAGCGCCGACGCCACCCAGGATATTTCTATCAGCGCAACCAACCTGGGTTCCAGAACTAGAGGCATCGGTGTCAACGCCGAAGTAATTTTTAGCGGCAACTTCGACATCGACCTGAGCGCACAGCAGACCGGCGAAGCCACCGATATCAGCTTCACCGCCATTTCCTATGACGTGGCCTACGGTACCGTGGTTCCGGGCGAAAGCTACAGATCTCTGGGCGACCTGACCGCCCACCAGGAAGTCAGATTCCCCACCAAGATGATCGACTTGGGCTCCGCCAACTCCGCCGGCGTTTCCATTTCTCTTGCAAATCCCGCTCTTGACCCGGTCGGCTGCGGCACTTACACCTTGGTCGTCAAGGTTTCCGCTGTCGATACCGAAGGCAACGACAAGGTTTCCAACCAGTTCATCACCTTCGACCGTCCTGAATCTTTCTGCAAAACCAGCGAACCGGAATCTTCTTCTTCTGAAGCCGTAGTCGAAGAAGTTCCCATGACCAACTGCCAGGTTGAACTTTCTACCAACATGGCTCCGGGTCTCGACCTGGCAACCTGCACTGCAGTGGACGCTGCTTCTGCAGCAACCGCCGACGTCATCTTCACCGCAGCAAATGGCGACATCACCATGTCTAGCGGCAACGGCGCTATGTTCGGCAAGCTGGATGCAGACTACTCCGTAGGCTACTGGCCCGAAACTGCAAACGACCGCCCCTTGGCTTACAAGAGCGACTTCCCGTATCGTGCAATTGCAAACGCAAGCTTTGCAAACATGATCGAAAGTGCAGAACAGATCTATGTCATCCAGACCGCTGCCGGCGGCTTCTACGCACTGGGCTTCGCAACCGAAACCTCCTACAAGAAGCTGACCAACAACGACTACTCCTTCTTTATCAAGCTCTACAAGCCTGCACAGTAATTCCTAGCGAATTTCTCCTTTTAAGGGCTTCCCGTTTAGGCGGGGAGCCTTTTATTGTACCCCACATTTTTCTATTTTTTAGCCGTAATTTAACGCGCCCGGAAGGTCCGGGCATAACTGGAGTAAACTATGCTTAAGAAGCTTTCCAACTTCCCTGGTATCAAGGGTCCCGTTGTCACTATCGTGATGGACGGTTATGGTTTCAACCCCAACGAACAGGGCAACGCTATTGCCGCTGCTCGTAAGCCCACTCTGGACGCCTTGTTCGCCAAGTACCCCAACGTTCTTCTGAACGCTCACGGCCGCGCCGTGGGTATGCCCACCAACGAAGACATGGGTAACTCCGAAGTCGGTCATAACGCTATCGGTGCTGGCCAGGTTTACAACCAGGGTGCCGCTCTCGTTCAGGACGCAATCGTTTCTGGCGATATCTTCGGCCGCGACGCCTGGAAGGAAATTTCCGCCAACGTTCGCGAAAAGAACTCCGTGCTCCACTTCATCGGCCTCTTCTCCGACGGTAACGTTCACTCCAACATTTCTCACCTGAAGGCCATGGTGGCCCAGGCTAAGAAGGAAGCCGTGAAGAAGGTTCGTATCCACATCCTCCTGGATGGTCGTGACGTTCCTGAAACTTCCGCTCTGGACTACGTCGAACCCTTCGAACAGTTCCTCTCTGAACTCCGTTCTTCTGAATTCGACGTTTGCATCGCTTCTGGCGGTGGCCGTATGCAGATCACCATGGACCGTTACAATGCCAACTGGAAGATGGTTGAACTCGGCTGGAAGACCCACGTTCTGGGCGAAGGCCGCATGTTCGAATCTGCAAAGCAGGCTATCGAAACTCTCCGTGGCGAAACCAAGGCTATCGACCAGGATCTTCCTCCGTTCGTAATCGCTGCCAACGGCCAGCCCGTGGGCACCATCAACGATGGCGACTCCGTGGTGTTCTTCAACTTCCGTGGCGACCGCGCAATCGAAATCACCCGCGCCTTCGAAGAAGAATCCTTCAATGAATTTGACCGCGTCCGCTTCCCCAAGGTTTGCTACGCCGGCATGCTCCAGTACGATGGCGACCTGAAGCTCCCCAACCGCTTCCTGGTACCTCCTCCGGCAATCAAGGAAACCTCCGGCGAATGGTTCGCAGAAACTGGCGTTAAGCAGTTCGCTTGCTCTGAAACCCAGAAGTACGGCCACGTGACTTACTTCTGGAACGGTAACCGTTCCAGCAAGTTCGACGGTGAAACCTACCTGGAAATCGAATCCGACGTCGTTCCGTTCGAACAGCGCCCCTGGATGAAGGCTGCAGAAGTGACCGACGCTATGATCGAAGCTATCAAGAGCGGCAAGTACCAGACGCTCCGCTGCAACTACCCCAACGGCGACATGGTGGGCCACACTGGTTCCTTCCGTGCTGCTACCATGGCTATCGAAGCTGTGGATATCGGCCTCGCCCGTCTCCTCCCGGTGATCGACGCAGCCGGCGGTGTTGCCCTCATTACCGCTGACCACGGTAACGCCGACGAAATGTACGAAATCGACAAGAAGACCGGCATGCCCAAGGTGAACAAGGATGGTTCCTTCAAGGCTAAGACCAGCCACACCTTGAACAAGGTTCCCTGCATCCTGTACGATAACGTTACCGGCGGCAAGCTCTCTCTCAAGGAAGGCAACTGGGGTCTGTCCAACCTGGCAGCCACCACCGCTAACCTCATGGGCTTCGAAAAGCATGAGGCTTGGGATGATTCGATGCTCATCGTGAAGTAGGAATTATGAGTCATCTACACCGACCAAGGTCGGTGTTAAAAAAGGTCGGGCATTCAGCTCGACCTTTTCTTTTTTATGTTCTTTTTATAGTATGCAGTTCTATTTTGCGAACAAAATAAAAACTAGCGGAATACTTCGCTGGCGATTTCCTTGCCGGGGGCGTTGCTGCCCTTGCCGTGCTTGATTTCGTACTTGATGTCGCCTTCCTGGTTCAGTTTCACCCGGACTTCTACGTCCAGTTTGTAGGCGCCATGGGTGCCCTTGATCTTGAAGCCGCCGGCCACTTCATCGATTTTTACGTAGGCGGTTTGGGGAGCCTCGAATTCCAGGGTCTGCCAGCTGCCGCCGATTTTTTCGGGATTCTCGTCGGCCACCATATTGACGCATTGGACATAGCTGTCGCGGACCAGGGCCAGGTCTTCCTTGAACTCGTGGTATTCGTCCATGTCGCCATCATAGGCGAAGGCGGAAAGGCATCCAAACAGGCTCAGGGCCAGAAAAACAAGGGTATTACGGATTAACTTCTTCATAAAACCCAATGTAGCTAAAAAAACAGCCTGCATTGCCCCGCTTTTTTATATATTTGCGCTACGCTCACACCAGCCCAGGTGGTGGAATGGTAGACACTGGGGACTTAAAATCCCTTGGGGGCAACCTCGTGCGGGTTCAAGTCCCGCCCCGGGCATTAATGAGCTAACTTTTAAAAGGTAGCGAGGTCAACATGATCGACTTTTATCCGAACAGCATTTACTACCCGCGCGAAGCGGTGGAAGAGAAGCTTGCCAAGGGCGAACTTCAGCGCACCGAGAAGCACCTGATTGGCTGGACGGAACGCCACCGTGGCGAAATCTGGGACTGTGCCCGTGACGACGCCGACGAACCTACCGACGAAATCCTTCTGGACAACCTGCGCGCCCTGCTGCTGTGCAAGGGCTCCCTGCAGCCCGCCGCCGAACTGGGCGACATGATCCGCGAAATCAAGAAGGAAGAATGGTATCAGAACGAAAAGGAAAAGGACGGCGGTCACGAAGACACCGAAATGGTGGCTGACGATTGGCGTGCCAAGTACCTGATCAAGTGGCGTGAAGCCCGCATGTTCGAAGCCTTCATCCTGATCGAAAAGAAGGCCGACCAGTTGCTTTCTATTCTGAAGGCAAAGTAATTCCAACGTTTATTTAAAGTTTGACGTATTTGAAAAGGCTGGGCGGAATGCTCAGCCTTTTTGATTCACTTAGCCACGAAGGGGCTCCAGTCCTGTTTCCAGACGAAGGGGGCCCACATTTCAAAGCGACCGCCGGCGCTCTTCCTGTAGCGCCAGAACTGGCTGATATGCTGCTGCACCAGGGCGTTCAAAGCTTCGTCGTTGACGTTGCTGAAGAGGATCTGGGATTCGAATTGACCCAGAGAATCTAGGGAAAGTTTGATGCCCATGAGGATGTCGCCCTCGGAGGACAGGGGCTGCAGACGGCTGGGTTTCTTGCGGGATTTCTTCTTGGCCTTGAAGTGTTCGGCAGCCAGCCAGTGGAGGCCTGCGGCACGGCCCTGGATATACTGGGCGATCTGGTTCAGGTCGCGGTTGGCCGTATTCTCGAGAACGTAGATGTCGTTGATGGAAGGCATGACCATGCGGCCCGTGTAACCGGCCATGGGGCTAACGGGAGCGGGCTCGGCGGGAATGATGGTCACGATGGGAGCAGGAGCCTGCTGGATGCGCAGGAGGGCAACCACCATTACGGCAATGACAAATGCCAGAAAAATCAGGGGAAGGTTACGCATGATCCAGTGCTACTCGATGGCCTTGATGCAAAGTTGCAGGGTCTTCTTGCCGTTGAAGTAGTTCCAGGTGGGTTCGAAAAACACGGAGACCAGTTCACCGCGAGTCAGCAAGTTCTTGTTCTTGCGGAGGCCGAAGGCGATGGCCGGGAACACACGGCTACCCGCCTGGGAGATATCCATCTGCAGGTGTCCGCCCTTCAGTTCACGCATCCTGTGTACGCGGACGCCGGCGGCACGGAAGGTCGGAGACGGGAAGTTACCGCCGAAGGGTTCCATCATATCGAAGAAGTCCAGCACCGTGATCATAGGACGCAGCATCTGGTTCTGGGCGAAGGGGATTCCCTTGGTGGGCATGTACTGTCCAGCATCCACTTCAAGTTCGTGGAGAGAAACTTCAATATCGTAGGGGTAGGCTTCTTCCTGCAATTCCTCTTCGCCGGTGTAGCCCTGAACTTCGGCAGAGCGTTCCAGACGGGCGCGGAGTTCATCCACCTTGTCGGCAGGGAGAGAGAAGCCGGCGGCGTTGGCGTGGCCACCCCAACGGTCAAACAAATCCTTGGATTCGAAAAGGGCCTTGTGCCAGTTAAAGCCGGGAACAGCGCGGGCACTGGCGTGGGCCATACCATCACAAACCGACATGACGGCGGAGGGTCTGTGGAATTCCTGGGCCAGCTTGGCAGCCACGATACCGATCACACCCACATGCCACTTTTCACCGGCCACCACAATCACGGTGGGAATACGTTCGCCATAGACAGCGCGAACCTGTTCCATGGCCATCTCGGTGATTTCCGCTTCCTTCTGCTTGCGGCGGGCGTTCCAGTCGCGAAGTTCCGCCAGCAGGGCATTGGCGCTGGCTCTGTTGGGGCTCAGCAAAAGCTTAAGTGCCGGATCCGGACGTTCCATTCGACCGGGGGCATTGAGGATGGGGGCAAACTTGTACATCACGTCGATGCCGCCCACGGCGCTGTGGGGCTTCATCAGGTTGCCATACATTTCCTGAAGGCCGGGCCAGCTACTGCTCTCAAGATTCTTGAGGCCAGCCTTGGTAAAGCATCTATTCTCGGGAGTCATCTGAACCAGGTCGGCCAGAGTTCCAAGAGCCACCAGGTCCAGGAATTTTTCGGGAACGGGACGTCCGAGCCTGGAGTACAGAGCACAGACAAACTTATAGGAAACACCCACGCCGCAAAGTTCAGGGTTCTGGTAGGTATCGCCTTCCTGATGGGGATCCAGAAGAACATCGCAAACCGGGAGGCCATCGCCAGAAGGCTGATGATGGTCGATCACCATGACCGCCATTCCCAGTTCCTTGGCGTGAGCAATTTCGGCGTTGGCGGTAATACCCGTATCGACAGTCACCACATAGCGGGCGCCAGCTTCGTACATCTCGTCTACCGCCGACATAGAAAGGCCGTAGCCATCACCGAAGCGGTTAGGCAGGCGCCAGTCAGACTCCATGCCGATTTCAGCCAGGGCACGAGTCATCAAGGTCACGGCAGTCATACCGTCCAGGTCGTAGTCACCAAAGACGAAAACCTTGCCACCTTTTTCGCGCACATCCAGAAGCCAGTTGACTGCGTCTTCCATCCCCATGATTCCAAAGGGGTCCAGCACATCATCCTTGCTACCGCAGAGCATGCGGTGGGCATCGGCCGCAGAAGTAATTCCGCGGGCCACCAGGAATCGGGCCACCACATGGGGGATCCTGAGGCTGTGCGAGATAGACGTCGCCAGGCGTTCTTCTGTTACGCCAAAAGTCATTTATAGCCCTCGAAAAGTTTAAGGGCCAGATTCTGCAGACACATGGAGGCGGTCACGCGGCGGGACTCGATGCGGGACATGGTCTCCTGGACTGCAACCAGTGAAAGTTCAAGGGCGGTGGCATCTACCCGCGGGAAGTTCTCGATACCCACGTTAGCCGTGGTCTCGGGCAAGCGCAAAGGCGCACCAGCCACCAGGCGGATCAGGTCCGCAATCAGGAAGGAAAGAACTTCGAGGAATCGGTTGGCCTCGTAGGCCTCATCCAGTTCGGCATCCTTCAAAGTCATAAAAAGGTCGGTGTAGTCCTGCAACAGGGACTTGCGGACGAATTCGGCGGCAAGCTTGCACCAAGTCTTGCTCCGCTTGGCATAGTAGAGAGCCTTGCCCGGAGAGCCTACAGCCAGGCCCACCACATCGTCGGGAATTTCAACACCTTCGCTAAAGCTATCCTCATCCTGTTCCTCTTCGGAAACCTCGCCGGCAGAAACCCGGGCACATTCGCTGCGGACCTCGGCATCGGTCAGGGGCAGCAGGTGCAGGGCCAGGCAACGGGAACGGATGGTCTGCAGCATCTTCTCGCGGGAAGACGTGGTCAAGATGAAATAGGTATCGGGGGGAACGTCTTCCAAAGTCTTCAGGAAGGCGTTGCTGGCCGCCTCGTTCATGCGGTCCGCCTCGGCAATGATCACCACACGGACGCGGTCACCCTTCATGGCGAATCCACCGGTCATGGAACGGATCAGGTCCACCGAAATAAAGGAGGCAGGGCCAAAAAGGTCTACGCGGTAAGGGTTCTTCTGGATTTCCTCGATGTAGCCCTTCTTAATATCTTCTACAGTCTTGGCGGTACTGCCGGCAGAAACGTCGGCACCGCTCTTGGAGTGGGCTTCCTTGGTATCCAGGGGAATAACCCAGCTATTGGTATCGCCGCTGTCCATCGCCATACGGCAGCCAAAGCAGTGGCCGCAAGGGCGTTCGTCAGGGTTAGAGCACTGCAGAGCCTGAGAAAGCTTCATGGCCAGAGCCTTCTTGCCGATACCGGCAGGACCGTCAATCAGGATTGACTGCGGGAAACGATTCTCACGGAGAGCCGACATCAGTCGGATCCTTGCACGTTCCTGGGAGGCGGGGCCATTTAGAATATATTCAATCATCTACTGCTTTATTTACTGCTTTAACCACTGAAGGGGATCCACGGTCTGAGTCCCTTCGCTAACTTGAAAGTACAATTTAATTCCATTTAAGGAAGCAACGTCGCCCACCTCGCCAATTTCTTCGCAATTTCGGACTTCCTTGCCTTCTTGTACGCGAATAGACTTCATATGACCATACACGGAATAGGTTCCGCCCTGGTGTTCGATAATCACGGAGGGGCCGCGACCGTCAATTTCGGAGACCATGACCACGGTACCGGCAGAAGCAGCCTTCACCATTTCGCCACGCTTGCCACGGATTTCTACACCCAAATTGCGAGTCATGATATGAAGCACCGGATGTTCCTGGAGACCATAATTACTGATGACGTCCCCCTTCAAAGGTCTGCACTTAGGTCCCTTTACCGATTCGGCCACCACAACCTTGGGCTTGGACACCGTCTTCGTATCCTTCTTCTCGGGCTTCTTGCCCTTAGACTTGCCCGCCTTTTCCTTTGCCTTGCGTTCGGCTTCGGCCTTCTTGGCCGCCTCGATTTCCTTCTTGCGGCGCTCTTCCAGCTTCTTGATCAAGGCCAGCATGGTCTTCTGGTTCTGCTCAAATTCCTTGAGGGCGCGTCGCTGCATATTCTGGTCCTGCTTCAGGGACTTCAACATCCGTTCCTGACCAGACATCTGGCTCACGAGACCCTTTTCTTCGGCAGCTTTCTTGTCGCGCATTTTCTTCAAGTCAGCCAGATGGTCGGTGGACTGCTGTTTCTTTTCATCACGTTCATAAACCAGCTGCTGCAAGGTTTCCACTTCCTGCTGGTCCTGATTCAAAATTCGATGTACCCAGTACACCTGTCGATCAGGGTTGCCTTCCTGAGTCAGAAGATTATAAAGGACCTTCGCCTCGTTAGCGCGTCCATTTACATACAAAGTTCTAATTCTCTTTTTCATGGCCTCCTTTCGTTCCTCGATCTTCTGGTCAAGGGAATCGATATCGGCCTCCAGCTGAACAATGGCGCTTTCCAGCATGTTCTCGCTCTTGGAAAGTTCGCTGATGTAAGTTCGAGTCTGGTTCAAGTTCTGGTCCAGAAGAGAAATCGTGTTCAGCACGCCCTTCTCTTCAGTTTCAAGGAGAGCCAGTTCCTGACGTTTCTTGGCCAGGTCGGACTCCAGTTTCTTAAGTGCGTTTTTCTGTTCGCTGATCTGGGCGTCTGTTTTTTTGGTGACCGCCTTAGGAGCCGCAGACTTTGAGGCGGCCGGCTTACCGGCCGAAGGTTTTGAAGCAGCAGGTTTTGCAGGCGCAGATTTCGCAGCAGGTTTTGCAGGCGCAGCCTTTCCATTGGGAGCGGCAAAGCCTACACCCACCAGAAAGCACAACAGCAAGACCAAAAAACGCATGAAGCCCTATTCCTGTTCGTTACGCTTGACCATCAGGAACCGGCGAACAGTCCTAAAGCTGAAATAACCCGACAGGGCCGTCACCAGCAAGACCACCAGCGCCAAGACAAGACCCAGCCCATCCAGGTAAGTCCAGACAATCGGGAAAGCCTGCGTCACGGAATTGACCAGTGTCATCAAGAGGATCACCGCAAGACCGCTACCCACAAGGCCCTGAATCACGCCCTGCAGCACAAAGGGGAACTCGATAAAGAAATAGCTTCCGCCGGCGTACTTCATGTTCTCTACCAGCAGCTGGCGAGAGAACAGCGAAAGGCGAACGGAATTACAGATGATCAGCGACAGCGTCACCAGCAGCAACACGCTAATACAGACGGGCCAGAAAACCAGTTTGAATTTCCAGGCCGCAAATTTTTCAACCCATTCCACAGGCGCCTGGACTTCCTCGAAAAATTCTTCCTGGGCCAGGGCATTCCGCAAAGTCACCAGGTCGGCAGGATTCTGGCTAGCCTCATCCAGGGTCACCCTGAAAAACGGAGGAATGGGGTTCCCTTCCACAAGGTCCAGCATCTCACCCGAGAAATGGTTGCGGAAATCCGCCAGGGCGGAATCGGCACTGATAAAGGAAACGGAATCGATATGCTTGGTATGCTGCAGGCGGGTCTGTATAACTTTTATGGAATCCATCGAAAGGGATTCGGGCAGGAAAGCCTCGATTGCACACAGGTTCCGCTCCGTAGACATCAGACGCACAACACCACCCAAAACGGTGATGGAAGCCGAAAGCAATAGGGAACAGAGAAAGATTGTGACCAACGAAGGCAAGATCACCGTACGGTGTTGCCTCATTCCTCTAAAAGATTCTGATATTAAGTAGCCGAGTTGTCCAAGCACGGGTTGAATAATAACTAAATTTTCAAGAGTTCTTTACGGGGCGACAATGGGAAATATCGTAATAAAGATAACAGCACTAGTCTTTGGCATAGCCCTCTGGTTTCTTGTCATTTCACAGAAGGACTTCCAGCTTTCCATGGAAGTTCCCCTGCACTTCGTGAAGCTTCACGAGAACATGGCCATCGCCTCTAAACCGCCCCACACCTTGCACATTACCGTAGAAGGCAAGTCCTGGGATTTGATCCGTCTGCGCCACCAGATGAACAAGGACAAACAGAATTCCGTAGCCATGGTGGTAGACCTGCAGAACGCCGAACTAGGCGGAACCCGAATCCACCTGGACGCCCACAACTTCGTGGCCCCCGGATTCCCCGACATCCGCTTTGTGGAACCCGACAACCAGCTTATCTTTATCGACCTGGAAATCGACACCCGCATCGTCCGTAACGTTCCCATCAAGTCTAACGTAAATTTCAACGCCGCCCAGGGTTACCTGCTGGCCGACGATCCCGCCATCCTCCCCGAAGAGCTTAAGGTTTCCGGCGCCCGTAATGCCCTCACCCGCATTATCGACATCCCCACAGACTCTGTCAACTACGATACCCTCCGTAAGAGCGGCAAGTTCAAAGTCCCCCTGAATTTCGCATCTCTTCCATCCTTCGTAAAGCCCAGCGATTCCACAGTGACCATCGCCGTGAACATCCAGAAGATGGACAGCAAGACTTTCCAGAATATTCCCGTCAGCCTGATTGGTTTCTTCGACAAGAAGATCTACTCCCTGAACCCCGACACCGTATCCGTAGAAATTACCGGCGGCGAACAGGTACTGGATTCCATCTCGTCAAAGGACATCGAACTGATACTGGAATTCAACCGATTTGCAATTGAAGACGCCGACAGCCTGGCCCCCACCGTCAAGCTTACGCTGCCCCCCAGCGTAAACCGCGAAATGTCCATCAAGGCTATCCAGATCAAGCCCGAAAAGGTTCGCCTGAACAAGGTAGAAGTCAAGCCGGCCGTCACCGAGAATCCCGAAGAAACAGTCCAGGAGGCCACACCATGATTTGGCTTGGAATTGAATCCAGCTGCGACGAAACAGCCTGCGCCATCTTGCAGGATGACCCGCTGAAAGTGCTTTCCAACCCGCTGTACAGCCAGATCGACGAACACGCCCTCTATGGCGGCGTGGTTCCCGAAATCGCAGCCCGCGCCCACCTGCAGAAAATTGTTCCCGTCGCCGAAGCCGCCGTCAAGGAAGCAGGCATCAAGATGGAAGACATCGACGCCATCGCCTACACCACAGGCCCGGGCCTTATGGGACCTCTCCTTGTGGGCGCAAGCTTCGCCAAGGGTCTTGCCCGCGACTTGCAGATTCCCGCCTACGGCATCAACCACCTGGAAGGCCACCTGGCTGCCGCCTGGTTGAGCCACCCCGAAATCGAGCCGCCCTTCCTGACACTTACGGTATCCGGCGGCCACACGGAACTGGTGTTGGAAGAACCGGGATTCAAGTACACAAGCATCGGACGCACCCGCGACGACGCTGCCGGCGAAGCCTTCGACAAGTGCGGAAAGCTTCTGGGTCTCAAGTACCCTGCAGGCGCCACCATCAGCAAGCTGGGTGCCAATGGCAACCGCAAGTTCGTCGAATTTCCCCGAGCCCTCCGCTCCCACGACAACTGCGAATTTTCCTTTAGCGGCCTGAAGACCGCCGTGCTGCGCTATACCGAAACTCACGATCCGGAATACATCCAGCAGAACCTGGGCGACATCTGCGCCTCCCTGGAAGACGCCATCGTGGATAGCCTGGTGACCAAGACCATCAACGCCCTCAAGAAGACCAAGATGAAGACTTTGGTCATGGGCGGTGGTGTCAGTGCCAACGCCTGGCTCCGCACCCGACTGCAAGACTATTGCGGCAAACACGGCATCAAGTTCCTAGTTCCCGACCGCAGCCTCAGTACCGACAACGGCGCCATGATCGCCGCTGCAGCCATCCGCCGAGTCCGCCAGAATATGCTGACCTCCATTGACGTAGTCAAGCCCTGGATGCCTCTAGCCCAGTAGCCCTAGATACCTGCGGTTTTACCAAAAAAATCGGATCCTCCTGTTCCAATCAGGAGGATTTTTCGTATCCTGGCAACGTCTTCGTGTATTTTTTCGCACAAACTTTTGCACACCCCTCTTTTCGATTGCGTTTGTAAGTATATTATGAACATGAATTGCCCTGCTTTCAAAATTTCTCTGTTTACAGTGACCCTGGCAAGCCTCCTCTGGGCCCAGGATCTTTCTAAACCTGTAAACGACGTAGATGTGTTCCGCCCCGAAAAGCGCGAAACCCAGGTGCAATTGGTCGACTCCACCAAGAACAACGCCGTGACGCTGAACGTGGACATCTTTGCCGATGGCATGGTAGGCTCCTATTACATCCTGTGGGATGAGGTGGACCTTTCCGAAGACATCAAGAAGATGATGACCACCCGCGATTTCGCCCGCGACGAATTCTTTATGCAGAACATCGACCGCGAACAATTCGAACAGGAACGACTGCTGCAGCTCTTCGAAGACAAGAAGCGTGAATACTTCGCCATCTTCCCCGAAGAGGCCCTGAAGATGCTGGAAGACCAGAAAAAGGATGACCTGGTCGAGGCAGAACTCGATCCCAAGAAAGACGAGCCCAAGGCTCAGTAAGAATGTTTTCTACGGAACCAAATTTTGACCGCTGGAAACTGACCGGCTTCGCCGGCCAGAACGCATACCTTTTGGAGACAGTCGAGAGTACACACTCTCTTATGAAACAGCAGGCAGCCACGGGCAAAATACAGCCTGGCGCCCTCGTTGTCGCCAACCAGCAAACCGCAGGCCGAGGCCGCCACGAACGCACATGGGCCTCCCCCGCCAACGAGAACCTCTATTTCAACATCCTGATTCCGCTAGAGGGAATCGCCCTCTCCAAGGCACCGCAAATCACTCAGGTCGCCGCCCTCACCTTCGCAGAAACATTCCGCGACATCCAGGACGAATCCGGCACCGCACCGCAGCTGGGACGCGTCACCGTCAAGTGGCCCAACGACATCCTCTGCGGCAAGAGCAAGTTCTGCGGCATCCTGGCAGAAATCGTCTTTGTACCCGGCGAAACCGTAGACGGCAAGCGCCAACCGCCCAGACCCGCAGTCAACATGGGCATAGGCATCAACGTCAACAGCGATCCCGCAAACTACGCCTTTCTAAACCGCCCCGTCACCACCCTAAAAGAAATCGCAGGCGGCCGCCAGATCAACCGCGAAAAATTACTGCAGGCCCTCGTAGGTAACCTGGAGCGTGCCATAGGCCAGTTCCGCGCCTTCGGACTTTCTCCCTGGATTGAAGCCTGGCGCAAGATGGACCAGTTCATCGGCGCCCGGGGCACCATCGTGGTCAACAACAACTGCACCGACGAAAACCGCGACAGCGGCGCAGGCTCCATCAAAAAATCGGGCCGCATTCTCGACATGCAACCCGACGGAAGTCTACTATTCGAAACCGACGACGGCACCGTAGAAACGGTCTACTCCGCCGACCTTGAAATTTGACTTATTTTCTCTTTGTCTTAAAGAATACGCTACCGACCAGCGCCACTGCCAGCACCACGATCATGGCAGTGAGCCCCATGTCCAGCAAATTCTGGTAAGCCTCGAACTTTCCACTCTCGATCATCAGGATGATAATCAGTGCAAGGACGGCTCCCAGGGAACCCAGACGTTCAAACATCTTGATCTTGTCTTCGTTATCAAACTTCTTCGGACCGTTACCACTAATAAAGGACATTGACATCGCCTCCCATTAAAATCCAGACGAAGAGACCCACCATGACCAACACACTGATGGTGACATTGGCCAAGAAGAAATCACGGTTCATCGCATCCAGATCGTCAGACTTTCTAAACAAGTGAATATAAAATACCGCAGCGGCCATAAGGGCGGTTACCGCCCACCAGGCAACACCCATCTGCCAAATAAAGCCGAAAGCCACACAAAGGGCAAGCATGGCCATATGACTCCAGAAGGCAATCTGCAAGGAACGCTTACGGCCAAATCTTGCCGGCACGGAATGCAATCCCATCTGGCGGTCAATCTCTTCATCCTGTGTGGCGTAGATAATGTCGAAGCCACCCATCCAGAGCATCAGAATCATCAGCAGGAAAATGGGGAACAGCGCGAATTCGCCTCGGATAGCAATCCAGGCACCCAGGGGGCTCATGCCGATGGCAAATCCCAGGAACCAATGGCAAAGCCAGCTAAAGCGTTTCCAGTAGGAATAGGACAACAGCAATAGCCACACAGGCAAGGCCAACAAACCGGCCAGAGGCTGCAACAGCGCCGCAAACAGAACGAACAGAACGCCGTTTACCGCCAAAAAGGCAATCACCGATTTCTTGCTCAAGCGTCCATCGGGCAGGTGGCGCTTGGCCGTGCGAGGATTCTTGGCATCGATATCTGCATCGGCAATGCGGTTAAAACTCATGGCGCTGTTACGGGCCGTTACCATGCAAAGCACAATAAGCACCACGATGCGGGCAGTCTCCTGCCAACTCATATCACGGAAACCATTTGCAGCCACCCACATGGATCCCAGCGCAAAAGGCATGGCGAACAGCGAATGACTCAAACGAACCAGGTGACCGAATTCAAGAATCTTATTTAACATCAACTTTCTTCCATGGTTCTACAATTTTCGTTTCTTCTCCCAGGTGTTTCAAAATTTTCGCCACCACCGTATCCACCAGTTCCTCCATCGTCGTAGGCTTGCTGTAGAACTGGGGGCTCGCGGCAATCACAACCGCTCCCGCGCGAGTCAGACGTTCCATATTTTCCAGGTGGATTAAATTATAGGGCATCTCCCGCGGAACCACAATCAGAGGGCGGCGTTCCTTCAGGCATACATCCGCCGAACGGACCAACAAATTGTCAGATGTACCTGCCGCCATTCTCCCCAAAGTTCCCATGGAACAGGGCACCACTACCATGCCTGCATAATCGGCGCTACCGCTGGCACATTCCGCAAAAAAATCATTCACGTCAGGAAGTTCATCGCAGTAATCGTACAGAGATTCCTGCCCCTCGTAGGCCACCACTTCGCGACCCGGGGAAGTCACCAGGGCCGTCACATGATGCCCCAGTTTCTTGAGATGCATTGCAGTGCGGGTCGCATAGATAGCGCCGCTGGCACCCGTCACGCCCAGAATATAACGGCTCACTTGACCGCCCCCGCCGCAGATCCACCCGCAGAAACTTTCTTCAGAAGAACGCGATAGGCAACGCCCCAAAAGCAGGGCTTCACATGGACCAGTTCAAACCCGTTCTTTTCGGCCAGCTTCACAAATTCGTCTACCGGCAAAAAGTGCAGCACGGAATTCACCAGATATTCATAGGCATCATGCTTGCTGAACAGCGCCCCCATTACAGGAATGAACATAGGCGCCAAAACTTTATAGAAGAACTTGTTGAACGCATTCCGCGGAGCGAAAAACTCAAGCACCTGCAGGTAGCCTCCGTGGCTCAGCACGCGGGCCGATTCCTTCAAGCCGGCATCGGCATTAGGCAAGTTTCGCATACCAAAGCCATTCAGCACCACATCGAAGGAAGCATCGCCAAAGGGCATCTTCATGGCATCCAGCTGGACAGGAACCGCGGTCGTATTCTTGCCTTCTGCACCACGGAGCATTCCGTAAGAAAAGTCCCCGAGAATCGCCACGTCCTGAGTCCCGTTAAACTTTTCGTAGGTCACGGCAAAATCGCCAGTACCGCCGCACAGGTCCAGCAACCGCCTGCCCGGACGCAACTTTCTCAGTTCCTTACAGCAGGCCCTGCGCCAACGGATATCCTGAAAACAGCTGAGGGTATGATTCAAAAAATCATAACGCCCCGAAATTTCGTCAAACATCTTGCGAACGTAGCTCTTGTCTTCAGGATTTCTCATACTTCAAATTTAGAAATTAAAAAAGAGTGCGATTCACAAACGTGAGCCGCACTCCTTTCAAATGTAAGCCACGGGATCGCCCGCCGGCAATTACTTGAAGTTAGCCGTAATGGTCATGCCATCAGTCGGGGTAATGATATGGGGATTGTCGGTAGAACCGTCGCTCCAGCCGCTGAACACAGCGCCTCCCGTTGCGACGGCTGTCAATTCCATATTCATACCACCAAAGAACTTGCCCTTATAGGAACCGTTGCCCGGAAGTTTCATACCTTCCATCAACACAGTACCGCTACCATTTGCAGAAATAGTCAGGGAAATGTCTCCAGAAAGACCAAATTCACTTGTATATTCGCTCCTTACAGTAGCGTCACGTTCAGAAGCCCAGGGGCCAAGCTTTTCGCCATAGGGGTCGAAGGAGTGAGCATAGCTGTTTCTTCTTTCCTTATAGGCTTCAACAGACATATCCCTTTCAACGTCAGATGCATCAAGCATGTTGGCCAGGAACTTAGCCTTTTCCGTCACATTGCTTCCATTCAGGTAGGTACCGAACATCACAGAGGCATGGTTAACGAACAGACGCTTAAAGTCAGCATTCTTGATCAGGCTGTTGTACAGAGAGGCGAAGCAATTATTTGCAGCCGAAGCGCAACCATTCTTGCCACCCTTCTTTACCCAGGAGAACATATTTGTAGACTGGCTGAAACCAGAAACAGACCAATCCCATTCAAAACCATGGTCAAGGTCATAGACCATAAACTTCCAGGGCTGTTCCGGAGACTTCCAGGCGCGAACGTTATTGTCGGGCCAGTCACCATTATGAATGTACATTTCTGCAATCATATAATCGGCAAAGTTTCCAATATCGATGAGAGTCTTGGCCGCTTCATAATTTTCAGGAACGGTCATGTCGTTTCCACCGATAAAGGCCAGCATGGCCAGGTAATCAGCTTCGGTGCCGTTGCTTGCAGTTACAGTCTTATTCAGGTGCTTAATAAAGTTCACGGAGCCGGCATCAATGCCATAGTTTGTTTCTACATAGTTCTTGTTGTAGCGTTCACGCATATCGTGGATGCCATAGTATGTACCATTGTAGAACACCACCACCTGGCGGCTGCGCTGGTAATCAACGCCACTGCCTTCAAGGATGGCACCGCCAGCAGCATCGGCAAAATAGTCAGCCACAAAGCGGTTACCGTTGTTACGGAGGTTAAAGCCCTTGAACTTGCTATTCTTATCCTTACGGGTTTCAAACAAAGGATATTCAAGCCAGCCAGCTTCATATTCTTCACGCATGACAATGGCCACAGACTTCTTTCGTTCCATGCGGCTCCAGCCACCCATCAGAGAAATACCACCATCAATTTCCCAGGCCTTCTTGCTAGACTTGCTTCCTTCGGCGTAGAATTCCACATGAACAGGAAGTTCACCAGAATCATCAGGATAAGCCTTGTTGGGTGCATACATCTGGTCATTATCCATATCGGGTTCGCCACCGTTAGTCTTCTTATAGTACTTCGTAAAGAATTCCGGGGCTACGGACACAGACACCACAGGCATCTTCACCTGTTCACCAATAAAGTAAGTATTGGTAACAACCTGTCTGGTCAACAAACCATCCTTAAAGGCGGCACAACGCAAGACTGTATTCTTGTCAATTACGATGGGGCTATTAAATTCCTGGGAACTCTTCGTGGGAATAGAACCATCCTGGGTGCAGCGCACAGAAAGTCCACCGCTAACAGAGGGCGGATTCAATGTCACAGGTTCGTTATAGAAACCGCCCTGAGCGCCATCAAAAGAGAATGTAGGTGCATAGCCATCGTAGGCAGTAGACTGGTTGTTGGGCTGTTCCGGAGTGGGAACATCAAACATCTTCCAGGCGCCACCATCCACGATACCCCAGCTTACGTTACCCGTCAATGCCGGATAAGTTACCGAGTCACGAATTCCATAGTAAGGGTCAATCAGGTATACGGTACCGCCATCCTTTTCCAACTTCCAGTTGGTATGGACACGATAATGCCTGTCGAGGGTATCAGTTCCAGCCACTTCATTCAGGTTTTTCTTGTCGCAGAATACGGTGGTAAACTGCTTGGGCTTCAACACTACGTTACCAAAGAACCACTTACGGGCATTCTTCCTGTTTTCTACAAGGGTATAACCCTTCAGGTTTGCTTCGGTTCCGCCAGCGTTATAGATTTCAACCCAACCCGGGTCGCCACCTTCTTCGTCAAGCCAGTCCAAGTTCACCGGAGCAATTTCCGTAATCACCAGGGCAGAATTGCCAACCCAGTGAAGAGTCGTGTCAGCCGGATAGTAAGCCGTGTCTAGCTTAATGATCGTATCGCCTTCGGGAGTAACTACACGGATAGAATCAATCCCCACCACGCTGGTATCGCCGCTGGGGCCAATAACAACAGTCGTAGTATCACCATCAGGGGTTACGATTACGGTTGTATTACCTTTCTTATCATCTTCTGCAGAAGCACTATCGTCGGAGCAAGCGATAACTCCATTCAATACCAGACCAAAACAGCAAAATGCTGCAAAACCTTTTAACGATTTTCCCAGAAACACATCGCTACCTTTTAATTCTTTAACAAAAGCCGAAATAATCCCAAAAATTCGGCCCCTACATTCAACACCTGGCATTAAATTTAGAAGTTTCTTAAAAAAAAAGGAAAAAATGTCGGTAATATCTTATTTACCCTTGACAAGACTCACAGATTGAGTTATATTTGGGCACATCAAAACGGCGCTGTAGCTCAGTTGGTAGAGCAGCGGACTGAAAATCCGCGTGTCGTCAGTTCAACTCTGACCGGTGCCACGAAAAAAGACCTTAGCGAAAGCTGAGGTCTTTTTCATTTTCCCCATATACTAAAAAAAATTAGACGGACCTGCCAGAGGTCCGCCCATTCATAAATAATTTATTCAAAGAATCCGTTAACGCCCAGCCCGATTATCTGCGATAGTCAATGGCGTCGACGTCAATAGTTGCATTCTGGGAACGGTAACAAGAATAGATATCGTCCCAATGTTCAAGCAGAGCATCAACAATTTCCGGCTGGAACTGGGAACCCTTCATCTTCGCAAATTCGGTCTTCACCTTTTCTTCAGGCCACGGGGCCTTATAGCAGCGGTAGCATGACAAGGCATCCAGCACATCCGCCACGGCACAAATACGAGCAGCCAGAGGAATACTCTCCCCCTTCAAACCAAGAGGATAGCCCTGTCCGTCCCAACGTTCATGATGGGAGCGAGCCACATCGGCCGCATAGCGCAGCAGCTTTCTCTTAGAATTACAGAGCATCCTGTAGCCGAGATCCACATGAGTCTTCATGACGGCGTATTCTTCATCCGTAAGGCGGCCAGGCTTATTCAGCACAGCGTCAGGCACGGCAATCTTACCCAAGTCATGGAGGGGAGCCGTCAGACGGATTCGTTCAACCTCATCCGGCGGCAGTCCGAGATACTCGGCCAACTTACGGGAAATCTCAGCCACACGCAAAATGTGGTCACCCGTTTCCTGGCTACGGTATTCAGAAGCCTCACCCAAGGTATGAATAATTTCACGCTGGGTCGCTTCCAGTTCCGCAGTCAGCATGGCAGACTCCACAGTCTTCGCGGAATATACAGCAGTCAGCCTCAGACGTTCCAGGTCCTGTTCAGAAAATTCATCCACAGTCCCGCCCTGCTTGTTAATCGCCTGGAACACTCCCATCACCTGCCCCGTAGAATCCTTCAGGGGTACAGTCATCACTGACTTGGTATGGTAGTGAGTTTTCTGGTCAGTACGACTATCAAACCTGGAGTCCAGGTAGGCGTCCTTAATGAGCAGAGCTTCGCCGGTAGTTACGGAACAGCCTACAAAGCCAGCAGTCTTGGGAATCCGGAGTTCGCTGACACCATGGGCCACCTTCGTCCAAAGTTCGTCTCTTTCATCATCCACAAGCCAAAGGGAGCAACGGTCAGCCGAAACAATGGAACGGCCAAGATCGGCCATCAACACAAGCAAATTGTCCATCTTACGTTCAGCCGCGATCTTCGGCATGTAAGAGAACAGCAATTCCAGAATTCTCTGAGATTCTATCGCCTGTTTTGAATCAAACTCCGTCATACGATGTAAAAATAGCTAAAGATTTTCAAATAATCACAGGAATTGTTGACGGAAACACCCAAATTTTTCTATCCTTTGCCCACCCCTGGAGGAATAGGCTAATTGGTAAGTCAGCGGTCTTGAAAACCGCCGCCGTAAGGCTTGGGGGTTCGAGTCCCTCTTCCTCCGCTCCAAAGAAGACCGTTCGAGAAGACCTCGACGGTCTTTTTTTGACCCCGAAGCCGGCTGACCGCCCCTATCGGTAATTCCAGTCCATTCGATTATCCGCCACGAAATCAGCCACGGCCGTGATCGGTTCATCGTACAGCAGCGTGCACACCTTAAGGGGCAGCGGGAAATCCACTCCCAGCGCATCCACACAGGCCGAAGTCGTCGACCCGGTCGTGTAGACATCATCCACAATAATAACGGTTCCACCCTCAGGCAGCCGTTCTGGCAAACGGGCCACAAAAGCCCCCATCACGTTACGTTCGCGAGCCTCCCTAGAAAGTTTCGTCTGCGACATCACGAAGGTCCGCCTCTTCAGCCAGCGGCACACCTGGCCTCCGGTCACCAAGGCAAGAGCCGCGGCAATCTGCTCCGCCTGGTTATACCCGCGTTCCCGCATACGAGCCCTGTGAAGAGGCACCGGCACAAAATACAGCGGATGGGGCAAGAGCGCAAACTCCTGTCCCACAGCGCCGTCCCGCACCGCCGCCGAGCGCCGCACAAGATAGGCCGCCATCCCATGAATGCTCTTGTACTTCAGGGCATGCACCAAATTACGGGTCAACGACCGCATCGGGAAAAGACAGTACACTCCCTCCTTCGGGCTGGAATAGGATTTCATCTCCCTAGCCAGTTCATCCACACACTCCGGACAAAGCCAGGGGTCTAGACCCCCCGACGCCTTGCCGCACCCCAGACATTCCGAACCGAAAATAAAACCGCTCACCTGACTTGCAATACTCATATCAACCTCTAAAAAAAGAGAGACCCACACGAGGCCTCTCTTATTAACACGTTTGAAACAAGTCGAGATGACGAAAAACTTTATTTACAAAAAATTTCAGTCAAACTATCGGCGGCTTCCCTGGTAACGCAGGCAAAGCAAAAATCCCACCAGCACCATGCAAGTCAAGGCAAAAGACCCACCATAAGAAAGGAACGGCAGGGGAAGCCCGGTCACAGGCATAAGGCCTATGGTCATGGCGATGTTCACAAGAATATGGAACAGGAAAATCGTAGAAGCTCCCATCACCATCAAAGTCACGAAGGGATCCGCCGAACGCTTACAAATAGACGTGGCACGCCACAGGAACAAACCATAAAGAACCAGGACAAAGGCGCAACCCACGAAACCAAATTGTTCCCCAAGAACACTAAAAATAAAATCGGTATGTTCTTCGGGCAGGAACGCCAAATTGGTTTGAGTTCCGTTACCAAAACCCTTACCGGATACGCCTCCGGAACCGATGGCGGTCAAGGACTGCAGCACCTGATAACCATCCCCCAGGGGATCACTCATCGGATCCAGGAAGGTATTCACACGCTTCTGCTGATGAGGCTCCAGCATATTCCACGCCATGGTACTTGCATACCCAGCCAGAATATTTGCAAAAAGGAACAACCCCGTCAAAATCTTGGGCAATTTCCGACGAACCAAGGTAAACACGACCGCACAAATCAGAAGCCCCCACAGAACCTCAAACTGTATAGACTGGGAATGGGAAAACAACACCGACAGCAGCGGACTCACAATCAAGAAAACATCGGCAAAGGAAAGCCCGGCAAAAAAGAAACCGACCATAGTCACCGCAATAAAAACGAGGGCGGTACTCAAGTCCGGCTGCTTCAACACAAGGCCAAAAGGCACAATGAACAAGGCAAAGGGGACCGCAAAAGTCTTCACCTTGTGCAAGCTGACGGGATGTCTAGAAAGCCAATAGGAAATTGTCAGAAGGTAGGCAATCTTCGCAAACTCGGAAGGCTGAAGCTTAAAGACACCAAGGTCAATCCAGCGACCCGCACCCTTCACCACATCGCCAGCAAAAAAGAGAACCACCGCCAGGAGGATCAGCGAAACAACATACAACGGAACCGCCGCACGCTTCAGCCAGTCAATACGGACAAAGACCAACGCTCCCGCCATAATAATTCCGCAGAAGAAATAAACAATCTGCTTAAACCAGAAAGCATCCTTCAGGGGGACTTCTTCAAACACTGTCGCAGAATACACCAAAGTAATGCCGCAACCCATCAGGGCCAGCACCAGCACGATGAAAAGCCAGTCAAACTTAAGGGAATGATCTACAAAACGCTTTGAAATCATGGTTCCTCCTCCACAATTCCTTCATCGAGCTTCTTGTTTTCAAAGTAAGCTTCCAAGACCTTCTTGGCTATAGGTCCAGAAACGGAACCACCGCCGCCTGCAGCTTCCATAATGACAGCCACAGCAATTTCCGGGGCATCCAGAGGGGCAACCGCCGCATACCAGGCATGAGTCTTCTCGCCCTTCTTCCATTCGCCAGAGCCAGTCTTCGCACCCACGCGAACATTAGGAAGAGCGCCTCGCTTACCCGTTCCACCGGGATGGTTCACCACAGAATCCATGGCGTTCATCAAAATGCGATGAGTGTAAGGCTTCATGTTGCCCGGGCGAACAACCTCAGGCTCATAACGGCGCACCACGTTACCCTTGTCATCCCGCAGTTCCTTCATAAAGTGAGGCCTATAGACGCCCTTTCCCGTAGCCAGGGAGCCCACAAAAACAGCCTGCTGAAGCGGAGTCACAATCTGGCCCTGACCGATAGACAAGTTCAAAATCAAGCCGCGAGCCCAACGCCAGCCAGCCCTCTTGTTACGAACGTTGAAGGAAGCCGAATCCGGAAGCCAGCCAGCACGTTCTCCGGGAATATCAATACCCAGCAGCTTTTCACCATAACCAAAACGTCGGCCAAATTCGTTAATACGCTCCATGTCGATTTCCAAACCAGCCTGGTAGAAGAATACGTCACAGGAAAGACGGATGGCATGAACCACATTCAGGCCACCATGAGTTCCCCAGCACTTCTGATAGCGGACGCCATACTGATACCCACCCGTACAGGATTTCGGGTAATACTTGTTCTCTGTCAAAACACCATGTTCAAGCCCCGCCCCAGCCGTCACCAGCTTAAAGACAGAAGCCGGCGGATACGTACCAGAAATGGCACGATTAGTCAAGGGTCGCATAGAGTCCAGAGCCACATGAGCCCAGCCCTTGTTACGTTCGCGACGCTTCAACGAGAAAATGTTCGGGTCCAGTCGCGGAGAACTGACCATGGCAAGAATTTCGCCAGTTCTGGGATCAAGGGCCACCAGGGCCCCCTTGGCGCTATCGGGAATGGCGGCTTCAGCCACCTTCTGCAAACGCAAGTCAATGGTAGAAACCAGGTGCAGTCCAGGTACGGGAGCCAGCTCACCACCACTAGACACAACGCCCACCTCTCGACCAGAAGCGTTCACCTCAACAAGCTTTACACCGTTCTTTCCACGGAATTCCTTATCATACCCCTGTTCAAGCCCTTTCTGACCAATACGGTCACCCTGGGAATAATCGGCGTATTCAGGCAACTTCAGCTGATCTTCAGAAATTTCGTTGGTATACCCCAGCACATGGGAAGCCAGCGTTCCATAGGGGTATTCACGGCGGGATTCAATCAAGGTCACCACGCCAGGCAATTCCGACGCATGCTCCTCAATCACAGAAACCTGTTCCGGCGAGGCGTCTTCCAGCAAACGGATGGGGCGGGTCTTAATCCAGCGGGACCTCATAAACGCCGTATCCAGCGAAAGGGAGTCGAAAAGACGTTCGCCTGACTTGTCTCGAATTCTCAGCAGACGATTCAAGACAGAATCGCGCTGATCCTTCTTGCGGGGCATCTGCACCGCCTGCAACGAAATCTGATACGACGGACGATTTCTAACAAGAACTTCACCGTTGCGGTCGTAAATGTAACCGCGTTCCGCAACCAGTTCCACCTTACGGATACGGTTGTTATCGGAACGCTGCAAATTTTCGTCGTAGTGGGTATACTGCAACGAAAACAGTCGGAAAAGCAAAACCGAGAACAGCAATACCACACCAGCCATGTAAATCAATACATGGAGGTTCCTGTTCTGCACAACCTCATTTTCCGAAGCACCATTAAGCATGCTTTTTCTTCTTGCCTACATCCAGGTAGAACAAAATGCTACCAATCAGCATGGTATAAGCGCAACCCGGCAAGGAGAACGTCAAGAACAAATTCGTAACGATTTCCTTCGAGAGTCCGGTAATGGCAAAATAAATACCGTCACAAATCAAGCACGAAAGTCCAAGCACGCCAATCTTTGCAGGCATGTTCAAAGACAGGAATCGTTCTTCCAGCTGTCCAACAACAAAGCCGATAACCGTCATTGAAATGGTATGAGCACCAAGCCATTCAATGGGAGCGTACACATCCTGAGTGAAACCGGCAAGGAATCCCCAGAAACAACCTGCAGCGGGACCGCACTTAATAGCGACAGCCACAATAAAGATGATGACAAAATCCGGACCCACGTCAAAAATGGAAAGCCAGTCCGCCACCGTAATCTGGAAAGCGAACGTAACCACGAAAAGGATCAGGAGACTAAACCACCTAAGGTTCTTCATCGAGCAACTCCTTTATTTCCCAGTCCGGATCTTTTTCCATCACAAAAACTTCTTCCAGAGTAGAGAACTCCTGGAACGGTTCCACATCCATCTGACGCATTACATCCAGGTCAGACTTTCTAACCTGCTTAACCGTCCCCACGGGAATCCCCTTAGGAAAGATACCGCCAAGGCCCGATGTGACCAAAGTATCGCCAACACTGACGCCAGCATGGGCAGGCACCATGGCCGTAAGCACATGGCCATCCATGGATTCCAGGAAGCCCACGACGCGGGTGCGGCGCTCCATTACAGACAACTTAAGATTCGGATCTACAAGCAACTGAACTCTTGAATGCGTAATCGAAGCCTTGGTTATCTTACCCACAAGTCCATTCATAGAGAACACAGGCATGTTCTCCTTTACGCCATGCTTGCTTCCACGGTTCACCACCAGAGTCGTAAGGAAACGCCCCGGATTATGCCCCACCACGCGGGATGTCACGATCGGGAAATCCCACTTGTCGTCAAACCGAACCAGCGTATGCAGTCGGGCCAACTCCTGCAGGCCTTCGCGGGCATGGTAGGTCTCCTGACGGAGCCTTGCATTTTCCGATTTCAGCTGGGCATTTTCGTCTGCCAGGGAACGATAGGCGTTCACAGAAGACACAGCCAGCTGAGCCGGATAGAATACAGAACCTAATGCAGACGAAACGACACTCTGACGCACCGAATTGGGAGACTGCCTCATCAGCAGCCCCAAAGCGAGAAAAAAGGCAAAGGCGACAACGCCATGCCTTTGAGTGAACAAGTCGATAATAAAGCGAAAAGCCCTAAGCATCGATCAAGATTCTGTTATTAGGTAGAAGAGGCAATCAGGACCGGACGATACTTGTCCAGGTCTTCCAGAATGCGGGCGGCACCCTTGCAAACGCAAATGAGAGCTTCGTCGATCACATTCACAGAAAGGCCAGTTTCCTGACGGATGCGTTCGTCAAAGCCGCGAAGCTGAGAACCGCCACCAGTCATGATAATGCCCTTGTCGTAGATATCAGCAGAAAGTTCCGGCGGAGTAATGCTCAGAGCCTGCTTGACCGCTTCAACGATAGCAGTCACAGGTTCGTTCAGGGCTTCGCGGATTTCAGCACTGTTGATGGTCATAGTGCGAGGCATACCGGCGATAAAGTCGTGACCCTTCACTTCCATGGTCAATTCTTCTTCCAGGGGGCTTGCAGAGCCGATCTGCATCTTGATCTGTTCGGCAGTGCTTTCGCCAACGCAAAGGTTGTACATGGTGCGCAGGTAACGGACAATGGCTTCGTCCATTTCATCGCCGCCAACGCGAACAGAAGCGTTACAGACAGTACCATTCAAGGCGATAACAGCAATATCGGAAGTACCACCGCCAATATCCACGATCATGTTACCCACGGGATCTTCAACAGGAATACCCATACCCACGGCGGCAGCCATAGGTTCGTGAACCAGATGCACTTCCTTGGCACCAGCCTGCTTGGCAGCGTCGATCACGGCACGCTTTTCCACTTCGGTAATGCCGGAAGGAACACCAACCACAACGCGGGGCTTAACCATCCACAGCGGATACTTCTGAACACGCTTGATGAAAGTCTGGAGAAGGCTTTCCACCAGTTCAAAGTCTGCAATCACGCCATCGCGCATGGGGCGTACGGCGCGGCTTTCGCCCGGAGTTCTACCAAGCATCTTCTTTGCTTCGGAACCGATGGCGGAAACACGGTTATTCTTGCTGTCCACCGCAATAACCGTAGGTTCATTAATGACGATGCCCTGGCCAGCTACATGGACCAATGTATTTGCTGTACCCAGGTCAATACCGATATCGCAAGAAAAAAGACCGAACAAAGTTGTGCCCTTCTTATAAAAAAATGAAACTTAACGCAGCAAATATAATTAAGAGAAAAACAGTGCGTGTCAATCGGGAATCGTATCCCTACCGAATTTCAGCACTTTCAGATAGCGATCCCACTTGCGGGTATGTACATCATACCTGTATTTGCGCTTTTCATGCATGGCAATATCCTTGTAGATGAAAAAATCCACTTCGGCATAAGCCGCATAAATGCGGGACTCGGCCCCTTCGAACAAACGAAAATCCTTGACGCGATAGTACGGCTCTTCCATCAAGGCCGACTTATCACCCGACGACCGGATCGTTTCGGCCACCATGAACTTCAGGTCCTCCTGCAAGTACGGAGTTAATTTATTTTCAATACGGTCTGTAGGCTCGGAGCAACCCAGCACCAGGAATAGGAGGGACGTCAAAAAGAAAATCGCTAACTTTTTCATAAAATTAAAAAACGTAAGAAGTTACACCCCTAAAATAGAAAAGCCCCTCAAAAAAAGAAACATCAAACAAACAAAAAAGGACCGCCGCAAGGCAGGTCCTTTGTACCCGAGGACGGGTGGGAGTCCAGAGGGAGGGCTGGCCCTCCCTTTGCATCCCATTAGAAGGAGTAGGTAGCGTCCAGACGAGAGAAGATGCGACCTTCACCCTGGAACGGGTTGCGGAACAGCAGGTCTTCTGCGACAGTAACGTCGATCTTCAGCTTTTCTTCGATGTTGATACCGAAGCCGAAGCCAACATGGTCGTCATTGGAGCCATCAGCAAGAGGATTGGTGGTGAAGAAGGAACCATCGTCCTTGCAAACGCCGTTACCCTTGTGCTTGCCCTTTTCAGCAACTTCGCATTCGGTGTACAGGATAGACTTCTGACCGCCAACGCGGATCACGAACCAATCCCACCAGATGTTACGTTCAATACCGAAGCTGATCTTGCCGCCGATATCAGAACGCTTGTCCCATTCAGGATCGTCTTCGTAGCGAGAGTCATAGACCCAAGCCTTCTTGTCGTTGCTGTAATAGTAGTCATGAGCCTTCAGCTGATTCCAGATGAAGTCAACACCCATCCAGAAGAAACCGCGGTCCATAGCGACGTTAATACCGAGACCGCCCTGAGCGCGCTTGTCATCGATACCCGGAGCCTGAGCAAGTTTCATAGAGACTGCAGGAACCAGTTCGCCGTCAATTGCTTCGAGAGTGAAGAATGCACGAGCCTTAGCCAAGAAGGTAAAGTCACCATTTTCGAAGAAGTCATAGTGACCCGGGCCATACTGAACACGAGCCAAACCGAAAGAAGCTTCGTAAGAAGTACCACCGGAAGTCTGGATATTCAAGCCACCGTCAGCCTGAACGATAGAAGCATGAGCTTCAGTATCCGGCTGATAAGTACCGCTTTCATCCAGATCGCCACCATCCTGGTGAGCGATGTAAATGTGCAAGCCCCATGCATCACCGCTAGAGAAGGTGCCGCCAAGGAAACCGTCAAAGTTGGTCACGGTTTCAGGAACCTTGTAGAAAGCATTGTCGCCTTCCTGCACATAAGCAGGCAGGTACATAGCCAAGTCAGTGTTGATACGGCCAAAAAGGCCACCGATCGTGAACTTCGGATCCGGATTGTTGTCATCGCCGAAAGAAACCGCAAAGATGCCACCGAAGGTCGGGTGCTGAGGATCATGATTGCCACCTGCGGTAACGTTCATGTCGGTATAGGCACCGAAGCCACCGATCAAATAGTTGGAATAAAGATTTGCATTAGCAGCATTATCAAAAATGCTCACATCATCCATAATGTAAGTGGTATTCTTACCCATGGATTCTACACGAGCATAAGTTGCAAAGGCGGAACCTACGCCAAAGACACCAACAGCGGCGCCAACAACAGCAGCAGTTCTTAAGTTCATTATAAAACTCCTCTTGAAATTTCTGCAATAAAGTTAGTTTTATTAAACGTAAAACGCAATAAAAATTTAAACAATTGCGTTTTTTTTGCCCCCTTTAAGTCTTTTTCGCCCAATAGCATAAAGGAAAAAAGGCCCAGACCTTGCAGTCTGGACCTTTTTCAATCTCTACTGAAATATCTTCAGAAAAAGAATTATTCAGAGAAGGTGAACGGAATCGTCACAGTGGTGTTACCGGACTTAACCTTGCTGAACTTCCAACGGCTAACAGCGGTCTTGATTTCACCATCAAATTCGCCGAAACCAGTGGTAGAAGAAGCAATGGAGATGCTGATAACTTCGCCGCCCGGAGCGATCGTGAACTTCAAGGTAACCTTACCCTGGAATCCCGGTTTCTTCTTCAGGAACTTGTTATAGATGTGACGGAGACCCGGAGTACGCTGACGGACAACCTTCATGATGTCTGCAGCAGAACGGGAACCACCACCAGCGCCCATATCGATATCACGTTCAGACGGAGTCTTGATAGAGCCCTTAGACTTAGTAGCGATACCACCGCCACCACCGCCAAGGAGGCCTGCAAGACCGTCACCGATACCACCGGAACCGCCTTCAGCGTAACCTTCGTTAAAGCCACCATCAGCCTTACCGCGACGGCCACCGAGAACAGTCTTACCAGTAGTCTGGAGACCTGCAACGTCCTTCAGCACCTTATCGATGTCCTTAGAGAACTTCTGGTTCTTCATAAGGTCGTAGGCACCAGCACTTGCATTCTTGGTCTGAGCAGTGAGGAGCTTGAGCACGCCACGAGTCTGGGGAGCGTTGGGCTGACCCTTACCACGGGGCTTACCACCGCCACCAGCCTTCTTACGAGGCTTCTTGGGTTCTTCCTTCTTCTTCTCTTCCTTCTTCTCTTCCTTCTTTTCTTCGATGGTCATAGAAGCAGTAAGATCAGCAGCTGCGGAGTCATCGAACACGACTTCATCCACAACCTGTTCGTACATGGAAGCCCAAAGGCATATTGCCAAAGCGACAACCAGAGAGATACCTGCGATGGCACCCATCTTCTTATCGGATTCCGGCATCAGGGACGCTACTAACGGATCAATAGCAGGAGCTGCCTTTTTAGTCTTTGCCATATGTTATTCCTCCCCGCCGTTCTTTTCCATCACGGCGAATGCAATATTGGTGTAACCGGCAAAGCCACAAGTAGCCATAACCTTATACATTGCATCGTAAGGGATGTTCTTGTCAATCTGCACAACAATGTGACCGGCTTCGTCGGCAGGCAGACCCTGCTTGAGGGCATGTTCCTGTTCAACAGCGCGGCGTTCCTTCAGCACAGAGTCCACCTGAGCAACCAGGAGGTCTTCCTGCTTCAAGACGTCGTCGGTCGGGATAATCTTAGCGTTATCAACGATCACATAGTTTGCGTCAACCACGACAGTCAGAGAAACTTCCTTCGGCTGCACACGAGAGGTGGAAACCGGAAGAATCAAGTTTTCTGCCTGAGTCAAGAGCTGACCTTCTGCGTCCATGTTCTTAATCATGAACACCAGAATAATGGTCATCATGTCCATCATGGACGTAATTGAGAACGGGACTTCTTCACCGTATTTACGACTTTTTCTAGCCATGATTAACCTCCCAACTTAGCAAGATTGATCTTGCTGAAACCGGCTTCTTTAGCACGGTCCATAAGTTGAATGATCTTGTCAAACTGAGTATCATCGTTAGCAACGATAATAATATTGTCCACGTCATCAAGGTCGATGAACTGAGTATGAATCTGGATAAGGTCCTTAGCAATCAGATCATATGCAGACAGCGGGTAGATCATGTTCTTTGCAGCCACATCCGGTTTCAGCTTACGAGCAGAGTTCGGAGTGAGGGTAGCAAGATCAGCACCTGCGCCCGGCTTCCTCAGAGTAGACGGCGGATTCAGACCAAGAGCGCCTTCACCCGGAGCCATGAGGAAATTGTTGTTACCATCTACGTATGCACTGTCAGCAACGGCTTCTTCAGCGGTACCGCCGTTGGTGTAAACAGCCCACATAACCTTACCGGGATCTTCTTCAGATTCCTTATTGATAGCCCAAAGTTCGATGCTCTCGATTTCATAGAGATACTTCTCTACGTTCATCTCGGATCCATCCTTACACTTAGGACCATGACCGCTTTCGACAGCTGCCTTAACATCATCCGGAGAATGGGTAATCAGCTTAGCATCGGACTTGCAACGGAACGTCCACATTTCCTTGAAGTAGACATTCGGCTGGAAACCACCGCGAGCACCAATAACGAGGTACTTGTCGGTAATAGCCAGAGACAAGTTCAAAGCCTGCTGGTCCGGTTCCGGAGGTGTATCGTTGTCCATCTGCATCATGGAACGTTCCGGCAGATTGACTTCAACGATAGCCAGCTTGGAGAAGGCAGCCATAGACAACAGCATAGGAATCAGAATCGTGAACAAGCCCATGGCCGGCAACAGATCCGGTTCTTCAGGCTTTGCTGGTTTCTTAAGTTGTCTTGACATATTTTAAACTCCAGTTAATTATTAATCCTAGGCGATTAAGCGAGGGAGTTGATAATCTTGAGGCCCTTTTCTTCCATTTCCTGGATAAGGCGTTCGGAGTTCATGTTCAGGAGGCCAACGATGACCAGAAGAGGCACTGCAGAGAGAAGGCCCAGGAGAGTGGTACCCATAGCGATAGCAATACCGTCAGAAAGAGCCTTAGCACGTTCAGAAGCCGGCTTGTTAGCAACAGCGTCGAAGGTGAAGATCAGACCGTAAATGGTACCCATAAGTCCGAGCAAGGTAGAGATGGAAGCCATAACGGAGATGATGGAAACGTAGCGAGTCAGACGGGGAGCTTCGGTCAGGAACACTGCATCGCAAGCAGCAGTCATGGTTTCGCGGCCACCGTTACGGGTAGAAACGATTGCAGCCATAACGCGAGCGATGGGGAGCTTGGTAGCATTGGCGAGGCTCAGAGCCTGATCATACTGCTGAGAAGAGATCAGCTTACCGAAATCAGCGAGGAACTTTGCACGACCCTTAGAGCTCTTGAGCAAGACGTAGACAAAACGTTCGATGGAGAAACCAAGGCCGATCAGGAAGACGACCAAGATGATCCACATGAACTGCCAACCATCGGATTCAGGGCTGAAGGATTGAAGCATTTTAGACATTAGAGTACTCCTTTATTGAGTGTTTTGGTTTATTTTGAAAAATCTTTGTTCATATTTAATTTTTTTTGAGAAATATGGGACAATAATTGGGTAAAACTTAGTTTACTGAGCAAAAAACGCCATTTTTCTCAAATAAAATAGGGGGAACCCTATGAACAAGGTCCCCCGTAAATTTGTTTTTACCGCTAGTAGCCGGCTTCGTCAGCGTCAGCAGCACCTGCAGCAGCACCAGCACCGGTAGTCGTCGGAACCGGAGAAAGCTTCTTCTTCAATTCAGCAAGTTCAGCCATCAGCTTTTCTCTTTCAGCCTTAGCTTCCTTGATGATATCGCGGTAAGTAGCAATCTGTTCTTCCGGAGTCATGACTTCGGACTTGGAAATCTGTTCGATACGAGCCTTGGTCTTGAAGTAGGCAGGATCAGAGAACAGAGTAGACGGGTCAAACTTTTCGATCTTGGTGTTGAGAGCTTCGTCGTTTTCGTCGAGGCTCTTGAGCAATTCGAACAGCTTGGCAGTCCACTGGTTGTCGATACCATAGTGGGCAGAGGCCTTAATACCGGTAGCGCACTGGGGCTTAGCAAGATCCTTAGCACCTTCAGAACGGGTATTCAGTTCTTCACGGTATGCTTCGAGGTCTTCATGCACAGCTTCAACAGCGTCTTCCTTAGCCATACCTTCGTATTCCACGTATTCCTTCACGATGGAGGCGGAGTCCGGGAGCGGAGAGTTAGCAAAGGCATCGGCAACTTCAACGAAGACTGCGCAACCCTGGTAGTACATTTCGATATAGCCTTCTTCAGCTTCGATCACGTCCTGGTTGTAGAAGCCCTGGTCGCGAGCGAGGTCGATGTTCTTCTGGAAGATGGGACGTGCCTGTTCGTAGTAGCTGGGCAGCTGCTGAACAATACCGATACGTTCTGCAAAGCGTTCGTCTTCCTTCTTGCCGTTCAGTTCCTGTTCACGGATCTTAGCAGCCATGGTGACGAAGAGCATACCCATACGGTTGGTAGCACGGAAGGTCCAGCGTTCAGATGCGTAGGTTGCAGACTTGGAGTAGTGACCCATAGCCTTCTGGAGGATGTCCACCAGCTGCTTGATGATCTTAGCCTTTTCCTTATCCTTACCCTTCAGGACGATGGGTTCCATCTTCTTGTATTCATGTTCACCGAGGTAGTAGGCAGCTTCAGCAGGAACACCCGGATCAGCGTTCTTGATCTGAAGACCGAACTTATCGTAGTTCTTCAAAGTTGCATCGTAATCAGCAATGGCCTTGTCTTCTTCCTTCAGTTCCATGTAAGCACGAGCGGCACCGATGTAAGCAGCAATCAGCTTTTCCTTGTCTTCGGTGTACAGCTTGATGAAGGTGTGGTATTCCTTAGCAGCCAGATCCCACTTCTTTGCGTTAGCATAAGCCATGGGGATAGAGAATGCTGCATCCAGAGCGTAGGAGCTCTTCGGGTAATCACGGACCAGGTCCTTGTTACAACGGATAGCTTCATCAACCATCTTGGCTTCGTCATAGCTCAAGCATGCGCTATAGAGGTAACCCGGAGTACGTTCATCCTTCGGATAACGCTTGTAGGCGATTTCGTAGGTGACAGCAGCGGACTTCTTATCAGCGATGGAGTCATAGACCTGAGCAGCAGAACCGATAGCCATGAATGCCATGGAATCCTGCGGGAAGTTGTTGGTGATGAACAAATAGGTCTGAGCGGCATTACGGTACATCTGATCGTAGTACTTCTTGTCGTTCTTCTTAGTTGCAGCTTCCTTCTTGTAAGCGTCACCAGCACGGACAATGCCCTTAATGGTGAGCGGAGAAGAAGCATACTGCTTGGGCAGCATCATGAAGGTTTCAGAAGCCTTGGTGAACTGCTTTGCGGATTCATATGCAACTGCAGCTTCGAACACAGCCTTATCAGCAATGTCGATGAGCGGGTAGCGCTTCACGAGAGCCAGGTAAGCCTGAGCACCCTTTTCGAACTGACCCTGCTTTACACTCTGTTCAGCCATCTGGAAGAGAACGTAAGCGATAGCCTTTTCGATTTCCTTGGCCATGGAGTCATTTCTGGTTTCCTTGACCTTGGTGTACTGAACAAAGAGCCATTCGAATTCCTTCAGAGCGTCATCCAGCTGGCTGGATTCCAGGAGGGACTGAGCCAACATACGGCTGATGAGCAAGATGTACTGATGGTTGGGGAACTTCTGCTTCAGATCGCGGAGCACCACAACTGCAGTCTTGAACTGCTTTGCATCATAATGAACGATAGATGCGTTGTAAGCGAGTTCTGCGGCTTCCTTGTACTGACCGAACTTAGCCATGTACTTATCCACCTGAGCGAAGTAAGCCTTGGTTTCTTCGGACTTGTAAGCCTTGACAGCGTCATCGCCATACTTGTTCTTCTTGGCAGTTTCGCGAGACTGATCCATCATGAGCACGGCGTTATAGGCTGCTTCTTCCTTCTTCAGGAGAGCTTCAGAACCCATGGGACGACGGCCATAACGGGTAGTATCAGTGTCAACGATCCAGTTGAACATCTTAGCAGCGTTAGCATACTGAGCCATTTCCTGGTAAACGAGGGCCAAGTTGATGTGGACCTTGTATTCATCCCAGGTCGGTTCCTTCTTGTAGCGAGCCAAGAATGCTTCGTAAGCCTTGATAGCTTCTGCATACTGCTTCTTACCGGCTTCCAAGTCACCTTCCTTAGTGAGCTTAGCAGCGCGAGCGTGGTGGTACTGCGGAATGTCGAGCATAGCGCCACGGATTGCAGTTTCAGCGTTCTTCACAGATTCCGGATACTTCTGGTTCTTCTTGTACCAGGAAGAGTTACGGTCATAACGCTTCACGACAGTGTAACGATGCTTCTGAGCTTCTTCAAACTTCTGCTGGATGATCAAGATTTCGATCATAGCGATGTCAGCCAGAGGAGCGTCGATATAGTCGGGGTTGATGCTCATCAAGCGCTTGAAGGACTGGACAGCTTCTTCGTTACGGTCATGGTCCTTATTCTTCATACCGATACGGTAGTAGACGGAATCCTTGAACGGAACCTTCTTGTCCTTCAAGAAAGCTTCAGCTTCCTGGACACCACCACCTTCCAAGTCAGAGAAGGAAGCTGCCATGAAGTCCATAGCTTCTGCGCGCAAGTCAGCAGGGTATTTACCCTTGTCAGCGCCAATGATGTATTCAAAGTACTTGATAGCTGCAGTTTCGTATTCTGCAGTGTTATAGTAAGATTCTGCCAAGTGGTACATGGCAAGTGCGGCTTCCTTACCGGTCAGGTTGTCGAAGCCAGTCACCTTCTTATAAGCATTGATAGCGTCACGGAACTTACGGTTCATGAAGTGGTATTCCGCAATACGGAGCCAAGCCTTCGGAACGAGACCGTTATCCGGGAACTTTTCAACAAGACGCATACGAAGCTTGTAAGCCTTGTCGTCTTCGCCAGAAGCTTCCTGCACTGCAGCAGCCTGGTAAATCACGGTCGGGGTCTTGCTTTCGTTGGGATACTTGTCGATGTATTCCAGGAAGTAACCCAAGGACTTCTGGTGGTCGGCCTTGGGGAGCTGATCGATGTTAGCGCACTTAGCCGGCTTGTTATCGCGGTCTGCGCACCATGCAACATCTTCTTCATACTGGGCATTTTTGTCCAGGAAGAGCTTTTCTTCCAACTGGAACTGGTAATGACCCAACTGCTGGAGAGCAGAAGCGCAACGGGCATTCTGCTTACCCTTACAGTTATTAACCTGTTTTTCCCACTGAGCGATAGCCTGACGCATACCGTCTTCATCAAGGCCACCAGAACGGCAAGCCTGAGCTGCCTGGTTCTTAATAACCTTATAGGAACTTGCACACTGTTCGTAGCCAGAGTTGCCCTTACCAATGGACTTACACTTGGCCATCATCTTTTTTGCTTCGGCGGTCTTTTCCTTACAAGGATCAGATGCTGCAATGGAATTTCCAGCAAGGGAGCAAATAATTGCTGAAACAAGCAAAAGTTTTTTCATCGTTCTCTTATCCACCTATGATATCATCATAGAAAAGGGAAGAACCCGGATTACTCCAGGTCCTCCAGTTCATCAAGTTCCTGCTGAGCTTCCTGAGATACACCAGCACCCTGACCCATCTTGGTCTTAACGGTTGCCAAAGTAAAGCCAGCATCATCAAGAATACGCTTACGGTTGGATTCGAAGCGGTCACTCTGGATTGCTCTCTGGTTGAATGCAGCGTAGTCTTCGATAGCTGCATTAGCCTTATCAAAGCTGGGCTTGAGAGCTTCACGCTTGCTTTCCACACGGGGAGTGGGCAGCTGGCGAGCGAGGTCAAGAGCCTTAACCTGCACAGAGTCGAAATCATCCTGCATAGCTTCGTATGCCTGGCGAGCGCTATCACGGGCAGCCACAGAAACAACCGGCTGTTCAGTGCGCTTTTCAGCCTGTTCGAGAGCCTTGACAGCACCGTTGTAGTCCTTCTTCATGAAGTGGCAGTAACCAATCACGAGGTAGGCTTCAGAAACCAGGAAGGATTCCGGGAGGTTGCTGACGATCCACTGAGCGGGCTTCATAGCTTCATTCGGCTTGTTAACCTTGAGGAAGGACCATGCAATGCCGAGCATAGCTTCATCGTACACCGGAGAACCGGGCTGGACCTGACCATACATCTGAGCAGCAGCACCGATGTCAGCCTTTTCGCCAGAGAAGAACAAGTGGCCGAGCTTCACACGAGCAGCATCCTGCAGGTCGCGTTCAGACTGGTTGGAAACGGGCTGTTCGGTAATGTCGCGGAAGCAGTTTTCAGCTTCGTCGAACTTGCCGAGACGGCTGTATGCGATACCCATGGTATAGCGAGCATAGAAGTAGTTGGCGTTACCCGGAAGAATTGCAGCGAGCAGGTCGACAGATTCCTGATAGAGACCCTGTTCGAACTTGATCTGGCCTGCAACGTAGTCAGCGTCAGCCTTAACGTCGCTTTCACCGAACTTTTGAGCAATTGCCTGATACTTAGCCATAGCGTCAGTGTACTTGCCTTCCTTATAGTCGATGTTCATCAACTGGAAGTGGTACTTGGCGCGTTGGTCACTCTGCGGATAGCGCTTGATAGCGTCTTCGTACACAGACTTTGCAGCCTTGTGCATACGGAGGTTTTCAAAGGACTTTGCCTTGTAGAAAGCAGCCTGGTCAACAAGGTGGAATGCGGGGTACTTGGTCTGAACCTTACCGAAAGCATAAGCTGCTTCGAGGAACTGACGGTTCAAGTAGAGACGCATTGCTGCACGGTAGTCGTTTTCAGGTTCGATCTTCAAGCGGCGATAACGTTCTTCACCAATCTTTTCTTCGCGGGTGTCACCGAAGCGAGAAGTAATCTTCACGGCCCAGATGAAACCACGATTTTTCTTGGCATAGAGGTCATCGTGAGACATTTCCAGATCCAAAGCCAGGTAACGGAAGATGCTAACATCCTTAACGTTAACGGTGGCACCTGCAACCGGGTAGCCTTCCTTAGTAAAGCGGAGGCGGACACCGAGATGAGAGGACAGGTAATAAGTCAAGGTGAAGCTCATTTCCGGGTTCACACCGTCACCACCTTCGGTATCGGAGTGGAACACGTCGATGAGGGAAATTTCAGCCTTTGCTTCGAGAGAGCGGTTGAGACCGCGGTAGAAGAAGGAAAGGTTCAGGTTGCTGGGGATGTTGTAGGCATCATCGCGATCGCCACCGAAGAAACCCGGAGCGACGAAGCTGCCACCATCTTCTTCCATGCTGATGCCCGGCTGAGCCAGGTTCTGCAGGGCCACACCTACCAAGAGGTAGCCATACTTAGAAGAAGCAAGGGGATTCCAGCTAACACCCACGTCAGCACCGACGGTCAAGTGCTTGACATCGTCGAACTGGTTGATGTAAAGAACGGAAACGTCGATACCCAGAGCAACACACTGCATCAGGTTGTAAGCATAGCCGAGCAACCAGGAGTATTCACCATAGGACTTACCGCCATCAATGGAAGCACCGTTTTCGAAGAAAGACAGGCCCAAAGTGTGCTTGTAATCCATGGGGAAGGTCAAGCTGACGTATTCCTGAGAAGCTTCACCACTGATGGAGCTGAAGAAAGCTGCGCTGAATTCCAGCTGTTCAGTTTCTGCAATTCCTGCCGGGTTGACGTACATGGCGGTATTGCCACCGAATTCTGCAAACCAGTCATTCTGCTGATACTTATGCGGAGAATAAGTGGCTTCTGCAAACAGAGAAGTGCTGGCTACTGTGAGTCCGAGGACTGCGGTTTTAATAAAACTAGAACGCATCACTTACTCCTTTACTTAATATCCGTGCGGATGAACTCGATACGACGGTTCTGAGCACGACCTTCCGGTGTCTTGTTGGATGCGACAGGCTTGGTGTCACCCATACCGTCGGTGACCATACGGCTTTCGTTAATACCCTTTTCTACAAGGAAGTTCTTAACGGCGGCAGCGCGATCTGCGGAAAGCTGCTTGTTCTTGTCTTTGTTACCAACGTTATCTGTATGACCGACGATTTCAAACGTTGCTTCGGTGAAGGTTTCCATAATGTCGACAACCTTCATCAGAGAGATGTAGGAATCCGGAGTAATCGTAGCCTTACCAGATTCGAAGTTAACACCTTCAAGGACGAACACCTTCTTAGGCGGCTGGGGAACTTCATCCGGGCAACCATCTTCGTCCTTGTAGCTGTTGAGAGTTTCAGCCTGTTCGGGGCAGAGGTCAACGCCCTTACAGACGTGAGCGAAGTTGGCCAGCATACCCTTAGCTTCTACCCACGGGTCGCAGAGACCGTCGCGGTCGTTATCTGCATCCGGGCAGCCATCGTCGTCCTGGAAGCCGTCGAAGTCTTCAGCTTCTTCGGGGCAGTTGTCGAGGCCGGTGCAGACAGAAGCATACTTGTCGGAGAAGCCTTCTTCGGAAACCCACGGATCGCAGAGGCCATCGCCATCGGTATCCGGATTACGAGTTTCTTCAACAGCTTCTTCTTCCTTCACCAGTTCGGCAGCAGTCAGACCGATGTCCAGCTTGCCCTTACCGCGCTTCAGCATCGGAGAGGTGGACTGGCAGTAGAAGTTCGGCTTGGAGAGCGAAGGATTCATGAACTTCGGATCCAAGGAAACGTTAGTGCGGTTCACCTTGATGAACTGGTTGAACGGATAGTAGTTCTTGTAGATGTTGTTGTATTCCACCTTGGTCTGGCCGGCAGCGGGGTCGGCGAACACACCGTAGTAGTGGTTTTCCATGAAGATGTTGTTGCGGGCAATCACGTTGGTCGGGCCCTTGAGAGCGAGACCGGAGTAGCCGTTACGGAGCACAACGTTCTGTTCGATATAAGCGTCGAGGGACTTAGCACCCCAGGCCAGAATGCCGGACCAGCGGTTGCCGTACACCACGTTATTACGAAGATGCGGGAGGGAAATGAAAGCACCGATACCGGTTGCCTTGTTATCCATCACGTAGCAGTGATGAATGTAGGGGGCTGCGTTTTCGCACAGAATACCTTCGAGGCCGTTCTTCACAGTGAAGTGAGACATTTCGGCGCCAGAAGTACCCATGACGGTCGGACCGCGACGGCCACCATCGATGATGGTAGTGAGCGGGTCCTCGCCCTTAAGCACAACGCCCATCACCAAGGTGATGTTTTCGTTGTAAGTACCGCGTTTGACGAGGATGGTATCCCCGGCATCTGCATTACCGAGTGCGTCTGCAATCTTCTGGTAGTCGCCAGGCACGTTGATATTCTTTGCCATGGCGGTTCCAGTCAAGAGCATAGCCCCGGCCGTGATCAAGACCAGTTTCTTTAGGGTCATACTGCTACGTTTCTCCAATCATAGAACACATAAAATTCATGCATCTATACTACCCCCAATGGGGCAAGTATAAAATTCAAATGGGAATATACCTTCAAAAACGCCATTAGTCAAACGATTTTCGCAAAAATGGGCAAAATTATCGTAAAAATATTGTGATAGTGGTCGCATTTGAAGTTTTCCCAGGTCAATCGTCGGCTTCCGGTTCGTCCTTTTCGCCGTCCTTCTTCGCCCCCTGGATGGAGACGCGAATCTCTTGGCAGGTTTTCTTTATGTCCTGCAACACTTTACGAGCTCTTGTACCAGCGGACTTATTGCCGCGCTGGAACTTCTCGTACTCGCGCTTAAAGTTCTCGACTTCCTGTTCAAGATCGTTCACTAAACTCATAAGCAAACTCCAAAAAAAAGATGCTGTAGGGAAAATAATTAAAGTTTTTTCTAAAAATTCGCCATTTTGTAAAATTAAGTTCACATTAACATAATATTACAATAAAACGAAACCCTTCAACAACTTATAAACCACGTACCAACGTCCACAAATGATCCAGGGCGGCCTGGCCGCGTTCCCCGACATTTTCGGAGAAGTCATTGACAAACATCCTGATGTGGGCTTCCATGACAGAATCGTCCTCGATCTGAGCCTTTTCGCTGATAAAATCGGTGATGAGCGTATCACGGGAGCGGGCCATTTGCAGACTCTTCCGGATTTCACTTTCAACCAGTTTAACGGTCTCGGGTCCGAGTTCCCTTCGCGCCAGCGCAATTCCCAGGGGGATCGGGGTTCCAGTTTCCTGTTCCCAGAAGGCACCAAGATCCTGCAACAGGAACAGACCGTCCCTTTTCCAGGTAAAACGATGTTCGTGGATGACAACGCCCTGAGGAGCCTCCTTGGAGCGCAAGGAACGATAGACTTGGTCGAATAGGGCGTATCGCAGGTCTGCGGGGATTTTCCGGGTTCGGGAACGCCAGAAACGGAACAGCAAGGCGGCCGTAGTGTCGCAACCGGGCAAGGTTACCGGCAGGGAATCGTCAAAGGACTCCCCCACTGCGGAAAGGAGCAGAGGTCCGCATCCATAGCCGATAGCGCCGCCACAGCCCAGGCAGACATAATCCTTTTCCACCTTGGGGTAAACCTGGGCGCTCACCTTGGCCACGTCCAGTTCGCCACGGCGGACCATTTCGTTCAGGGTCTGGACATCGGCAAAATGGACGTCCCAGTCAAAAGGGGAACCTTCAAGACCCTTTACCAGGGCTTCGTAAATGTAGGTGTCATTGGGGCAGGAAGAAATTCCGAGAGAAAGTCGCATAAGAGATGAGGGGTGAGAGACGAGATACAAGATATGAATTACTAATTAAACAGCTAGCGTTTCCATCCTGCGAACCCCCTTTAGCCGTTTCGCTTCAACCTTTTCGCTTTACGCTAAAATGGTTGCGCGCAGTTTTTCTAGGGCTTCCCTGGATTTCCACTGGCTCTTGTCACGGGATGTGGCAAAGTTGCTAACGGCGCGGATCTGGAAAGCGGGAATCTGGAATTTTTCGCAGACCGCGAAACAGGCGATGCCTTCCATGGACTCTACGTCGCAATCCAGTTTCTGGGAACGCAAAATGGAGGTACATTCCGTACCGGTGCAGCAATTTACGGTTGCGCCTCTGACAGATTTCAGGTTGGAAACAATGTTGCGGATGGATTCCGGAGCCTGTTTGGGAGAAGCGGCGTGACGAGCTTTCGCCCAGGAACTAAAGGAACCGTCCTGTTCCTCGCAGCCGTAATCGCCCTGCAAGTCTTCGTCGACACGGACCACGTCAAGAAGGTTCAGACAACGGTTCGGATATGCGCCACAAATACCGACGTTGACTACTGCAGAAACGGCAATATTAGTTTGTCTACACTCAAGGAGGATACTTGTCAGACCAACAGAAAAATCCAGGGCACCGACGTCAAGTACGCAGGCGTAGGCACCGCCGGGAAATTCATCGATAGGGATCAGCTTATTGACAGCGTCGGGATATTCTGCGGACGCCTTGGGGAAGACCGCCGAAAATTCCATAGCTGTCGCAAAGGCAAACAAGGGTACATTTTCAAAGGCGGGCTTTTCCATAATCACTCCAGTTTTTCTACGGCTTCGGCCAGGGACGCCTGAAGTTCCGACACACGTTCCAGTTTAAGATTCCAGGGACGATCCGTTTCGCAACGGGCTGCGGCGACTGCGGTGGCAAGAACCAGACTGTCTTCGAAAGACATGCCCTGGGTATCTGCGTACAGCCAACCGGCAAAGAAGGAATCACCTGCACCAACGCTGTTCTTGACCTGAATTGTAGGCGGCTGGATCTGGACTCCCTGGAACTTTCCTTCTAAAAGTCTGAAGGCTCGTACCGGAGATTCCTCATCCGTAACCACAAGGTTCTTGATCGGCAGACGTTCCAAAACCGCCGTGGCGGACATCTTCCAGAACTGGGGGCTGGACATGACCAGGGGAATTCCCATTCGTTCGCACAACTTGCAGTATTCCTGCATGTTGATCTTCAGCAGTTCCACGCCCTTGGCAAGCCAGGCATCGATGTCTTCTACGGCATCCACAAAAATTTTTTTGCCGGTAAAATCCAGGGAATTGATCTTATTGACATCAAAGCCCTTGGGGAACGTTCCACAAAGGGCCACACGCTGGGTGGAGTCCCAGTAGTCGTTCAGGTTCTGCAGGAAATCATCGTTCTCGGATTCGGTCAGAACGGGAGAGGGCTCAATCAGCTCCGTAGATTCACCAGCACTGACGATGGTGGTACAGATTCGGGTCGGTTCCTTGATCCACACCGGGGCCTGCTGAACACCGCAAGCGGAAAGTTCATCAAAGATGTGCGAACCGTTCTGGTCGCCAAGGAAATGCATCAGAAGAGCCGAACCGCCCAGCAGCTGCAGGACGCGACCACAGTTGATGCCCTTGCCCGAGGCGTATTCCTCTACCTTGGAAATACGATGTACCTCGCCAGGCGTAAACTTGTCCAGGAAGAACAAGCGCTGCCAGGCGGGATTCAAACCGAGGATGAGAATTTCTTGAGCCATACCCAAACCCTTAAAACACCCTTAGAAGTTCACCTTGTAGAACTTACGCTTACCCACCTGGATCACCATCTGGTCACCGCCCTTGATTTCAATCTGGGCCTGGGGGTCAGCAAGTTTTTCACCGCCAATCTTGACGCCACCGTTCTGGACCATGCGGCGGGCTTCACCCTTGGAGGCAAAGGCCTTGACTTCAACGAGGAGGTCGAGAGCGCCGTAGGAACCGGCAGCAACAGAGCATTCGGCAGCGTCGCTAGGAATGGCGTTACCGCTGTGGACTTCCTTTTCCTTGGCGGCGGCAGCGACCGCGGCTTCGGCGCCGTAGTACTGGGTGACGATGTCAATAGCCAGGCGATGCTTAGCTTCGTTGGGGTTCATCTTGCCGGAAGCCACGTCAGCCATCATCTGCTTGATTTCTTCCATGGGGATTTCGGTCAGCAGTTCGAACCAGTTTTCAACGATGCTGTCGGCCAGGCTGTAGATCTTGTGGTACATGACGTCGGGAGCTTCGTTGAGGCCCACGTAGTTACCGATGGACTTAGACATCTTGACCTTACCGTCGGTACCCAAAAGGATGGGCATGAAGAGACCGATCTGGGGTTCCATGCCTTCAAAAATCTGAAGGTCGCGACCGCGGAGCACGTTGAACTTCTGGTCGGTACCGCCAAGTTCCACGTCGGACTTGATAGCCACGGAATCGTAGCCCTGCATCATGGGGTACATGAATTCGTGAAGGCTAATGGGGGTATTTGCAGTATAGCGGTTGTGGAAGTCTTCGCGTTCCAGCATCTGGGCTACAGTGAACTGGCCCATGAGTTCGGTGACCTTGCTAAAGTCAAGCTTACTGAACCATTCACCGTTGTAGTGGATTTCCACCTGGTCGCGACGGACAACCTTGAAGAACTGTTCCTGGTATTCCTTGGCGTTTTCAAGAACCTGCTCGTGAGTGAGACGGGGACGGGCCTTGTTACGGCCGCTGGGGTCACCAATCTGTGCGGTGTAGTCACCGACGATAAGAACCACGGTATGGCCCAGGTCCTGGAACTGACGGAGCTTGCGCATCACAACGGTATGGCCGAAATGAACGTCCGGAGCAGTGGGGTCAACGCCCATCTTAATGCGGAGAGGAACGCCAGTTTCATAGGACTTCTGGAGTTTCTTTTCGAGTTCATCCTGCGGGACGATGTCGATTACGCCGCGCATCAAAATATCAAGCTGTTCTTTAACAGGACGGAATTGCATAATTTTCTCAGTGGTTAGTGGTTAGTGATTGGTGGTTAGGAAATGCTAGCCATCAATCAACTAAAGCCCATGGAAAAAGGGTGAATTTTCATTTTCTACGAGGAAAGATAGAAATTAGTAGGAAGTAGGTAGTAGGTAGTAGACAGGAGAAAGGTCCACGGAAGGCGCCTTACCAAAGATTAACAAAAGTTTACAAAAAAAACAACAATCTACTATTACTCTTTTTTATCTTTTACGTTGTTCAATTTTAGGAGGATTACCTTGAAAAAGAGTTTGTCTATACTCGCTCTTGCAGCTGCGTCCACTTTTGCGGCTTCTGCACCCCACACCCATGACGGATTCTTTTTGAGCCTGGCCATGGGTATGGGTTTCCAGAGCATTGATTTTGTCCTTGGTGATTATGATGACGAAACAACCAGTCAATCGGGGCTAGCAACAGACATTGATATAAAAATCGGTTTTTCCTTAACAAACAACCTCGCCCTTCACTTGACCCTTGCTGGCAACACCCCCACATCCACGATTTACGATCTTGAAGATTTTAACGAGGATGACGAATTCAAGGATTTTAAGACAAACCTTTCCATCCTCGGCATCGGTGCTACATACTATTTCCCGGGCAACTACTTAGCATCTGCGTCTATCGGCGTCGGACAGTTCCGCGTATGTGATGACATTCCCACATTCCAGGCCAATGTCCAGGGGAATCCAGACGATTACTCCCGCAGTGGCTTCGCTCTCCAGCTGGCCGGCGGCAAGGAATGGTGGATCAGCGAAAACTGGGGTATCGGCGCAACGGCCGCTATTCTGTACGGCAGAGAAACTAATCTTGGCGACGCAACTGAATCTTCCATCGGTATATCCGCAAGGCTTACCGCAACTTGGAACTAAAGTTTCTACGATAAAAAATTACAAGGACCTCCCCAAAGGAGGTCTTTTTATCGGGTAAATGCAGCTAGGTCGATGCCTAGCTGTTTTATTTTGTACGTAAGAATGCGGGGCGTGGTGGAGAGGCTGCGGGCGGCAGCGGCCATCTTGCCCTTGGAACTCTTGAGGGCATCGCAGATGATGTCGCGTTCGTAGGCTTCCACCATCAGCTTCAGGTTGCCGGACACCTGGGTGCCGGAAGTTTCTGCCGTCTGCAGCGTTGTGGGGAAATGGTGCGGGTAGATGACGTCTTCGTCGGTCACGAGGACCGCGCGCTCGATGGCATTTTCCAGCTCGCGGACGTTGCCGGGCCAGGGGTAGCTCATGAGCATGTTGATGGTGGTGCGGGCCAGACGGCGCACGTTCTTACCTACAATACGGCAGTAATGTTCCACAAAGTGGTCTGCCAGAAGAACAATATCCGTCTTGCGGTTATGCAGGGCGGGAACGTAAATGGGAGAAATGTGAAGCTGGTAATAAAGGTCTGAACGGAAAGTGCCGTCGGCCACCATCTGCTGGAGATTCTTGGTGGTAGCAGCAATAATGCGGACATCCACCTTCTTGGAAAAACGGGCTCCCACACGTTCCATTTCGCCGTCCTGCAGCAGGCGCAAGAGTTTCACCTGAAGGTTGGGAGAAAGCTCCGCCACTTCATCCAGAAAGAGAGTTCCACCATCAGCCTGCTCCACGCGGCCCGGAGTTTCCGTAAGCACGCCAACCAAGGCGCCACGCTCGCTTCCGAAAAGTTCACGGTCCAGCACAGACTCCGGCATGGAGGCGCAATGGACGCGGATGTAGGGATGAGTGTTGCGGTCGGAACGGTAATGGATAGCTTCGGCCACGAGGCCCTTGCCGGTACCCACCTCCCCCACGATCAAAACCGGAAGTGGGTTCTTGGAAACCTGGTCGATCTGGGCGTAGACACGCTGCATTTCACTGGAGCGGCCGATAATATTGTCGGGCTGGAAACGGTCCTTAAGCTCCATAGTCAAACGTTCATTTTCGGCCTTGAGGATTTCGTTTTCTTCGCGGGCCTGACGACGCAATTTAACAGCCGCGGCCAACATCTGGGCGATAATTTCCAGAAGGCGAAGTTTTTCGGGAAGCTGTTCTTCCACAGGATCCTGGACGTCGGCACTCAAGGCACCAATGACCTCATGTTCCATGATCACGGGAACGCAAAGGAAAGCACGGTTTTCATCCTTACCACGACCAGTACGGTCAAGGAAGTTGGGATCCTTACCCACAGAGGGAATGATGACCGGCTTACCAGTTTCCACCACGCGGCCAGTGACGCCTTCACCCACCTTATAGCGGCCCTTACGGGCCTGGCGGCTGGAAAGGCCTTCTGCAATTTCAATGGAGATTTCGCCGGTATGGCGATTATACAAAGTAAGGGTGGCATGCTGCACACCCATGGTAGACTCCAACACTTCAAGAATGGGATGAGCCACATTCTCGAAGTCCAGACTCTGGTTCAAAATGGAGCTGATCTTGTAGAGCAGCTCCAGTTCTTGAATTTTACTTTGTTGTAGTTTTTCCATCTAGTAGTTTTCGCTGGATCCTTCGCTTCGCTCAGGATGACATCACTGTCTACTTCCTACTAACCACTGTCTACTTACTTCAGGGCTTCCTGGACCAGGGCGCTAACGCGCTTGCCATCGAAACGGCCCTTCACCTTGGGCTGAAGTTCCTTCATGATCTTGCCCATATCCTTGGGAGAGGAAGCACCAGTTGCAGCCTTGATTTCGGCGATGAGAGCCTTCACTTCTTCTTCGGAAAGTTCGGCAGGCATATACTTCTTGTAGATGGCGATGACAGCTTCTTCAGCGGGAATCTTGTCTTCAAAGCCACCCTTCTTGAGGATTTCAATGGCTTCCTGCTTCTGCTTCACGCTCTTTGCCAGGGCATCGACGCACATTTCGTCGGTAATGCTTTCGGTAATCTGGGCGGGAGTAGCGCCGGCCTTCATGGCTTCATTCTTGATATCAGAATGAAGAGTGCGAAGAACGCTGAGAGTTTCGGAATCATGAGCCTTCATAGAGGCCTTGATATCATCAAGAATGCGAGTCAACAATTCACTTGCCATATTTTTCCCTTTGACTATAAACACCTAATGAGCCACCAACCACAGGTTAGCGACTCACAAAGTAGAAAGTTTCGCTTTTTAGGAATGCCCGGCTACGCGTAAGCTAGACATTCTCCGGCGTGACACTATCTGGACTGTACCCTAGACAGGGCGACCAGACTAGTAGAGACGCTTGCGGTTCTGGTCAGCGATTTCCTTCAGGCGCTTGCGACGAGCAGCAGTTTCGATGCGCTTCTTTTCTTCAGAAGGCTTTTCGAAGCGCTGACGCTTCTTGACATCGGAAATGATGCCGTTCTTTTCGCAAGACTTGGTGAAACGCTTGAGAGCGCGTTCGAAAGGTTCGTTGGACTTAACAATAACGCCGATCACGATAATCCTTTGGTTAAGTTTAAAATTCAAAATTGGATAGCCAAATATATTTATTCCCAATAGTTCCGTCAAGGGTAATAAAAAAAAGACCCTTTTTATTTTTTTATAACTTGCGGAATATCAAAGACTTATGTATATTTTAACCGAAAATCATATAGCTTATTTTTTTGATACATTCAATAAAATTCGGAGATTTTGATGAAATCCCTTTCCGTTTTTTCTGCGAAAATCGCAACGATAATTTCTCTTGCCGCGGCATGTTCGATGTTCGTTGCCTGCAACGAAGAGGAAGACCTCGTTCCCCAGATGGAACCCGCCAAGCCCGCCGCCCAGGCAGCACCCGCTCCCAAAGCAGCAACTCCTGCCCCGGCTCCCAAGCCCGCCCCCGTCGAAGAAGCTAAGAGCGCAGACGAACCGGTCCTGGTTCCCATCCAGTCCCTTTCCAACGACAACAAGGATGATGCTCCCGCAGCAGTTGCCGCCCCCGAAGGCAGCAACCAGCCCGGCAGCAAGGGCGACTTCGTAATTCAGGTCAGCATCCAGTCTTCCAAGAAGGCCGCTGACGGTATCGTAAAGAAACTGGCAGAACAGAATATCAAGGCCTACATCGCCGAAGTCGAAAATCCGGGCGAGCTGGAAGGCACATACTACCGCATCCGCGTCGGTTTCTTTGAAACCAGCAACGACGCCCAGGAATACGGTAAGCAAGTCCTGAAGGCATTGAATTTTGCATGGTGGGTCGACAAACGTAAGAACGACGAAGTCGGCAATCCCGCAGGCGATTACTCCAGTGATATGGAAGAAGACGACGAAGAAGAAGAGGAAGAAACTCCGGCTCCGGCACCCAAGCCCGCACCGGCTCCTGCTCCTACTCCGGCTCCCGCACCTGCCCCTGCACCGGCTCCGGCACCCGAGCCCGCACCGGCACCCGAGCCTGCTCCCGCTCCCGAAGCACCGGCCGCAGACGGTTTCGACGACTGGGACTAATTCAAAAAAGTCAGCTTTACAAGAAAGGCCCCGTTCTTCTGAACGGGACCTTTCTTTTATGTAGACAAGCAACAGCCTTAGTCAGCCATATTTTGCAACATACCGCACATTTCGTTGAAATCAGCTTCAGCTTCCACCAATCCTTCCGAAGCTAAGCCCATGTATTCGCTGTGTTCATCCACGGTCACTTGCGTGCCAGAGCAAGCCACCTTGTAGCTTCCATCCAACCAGTAGGATGCTTCTTCCTTAAAATTGGCGCATGCTTTGTCCGCCTCAGCCTGTGTGGCGTATCCATAAACAGAGTGGTATGTAACCACATCGTCACTTACCTGCGTGGCAACAGATGTATAGGACTCACCCATATAGGCTGCATCAACCTTAACGGTTGTGGATGTCGAAGACACCCTGCAATATGTTCCATTGCCTGCGCTAGAACCACTGTCTCCGCAAGCGGTCAGGAAAAGAGCGGAACATGCCAACAAGGCAAGAGCCTGTGCCTTAAATTCATATGTCCTCCAAATTAAATATGAGCGTTTTCAAATATACGTTTTTCAATTCCTATTTAATATCCGCCATCCCCGAAATCTATATTTGGTCCATGCCTACAAGAAAGCCTAAGATTTTCGTCGTTCATCTCGGTTGTTCCAAAAACCAGGTGGACGCAGAACGCCTCGTTGGAGAAATGCTGAACGTCGGTTTTGAAACCACGGAAACAGCCTCCAAGGCCGATTACATCCTGGTAAACACCTGCGGATTTATCGAAGCCGCCAAGGAAGAATCCATCAACGCCATCCTCGCCCAGGTAAAGGGCAAGAAAGCGAAGCAAAAGCTGATCGTGACGGGATGTCTCAGCAAGCGCTACGGCGATGAACTGGAAAAGGAAATCCCCGAAGTCGATTTCTGGGCAGGCACCTATCAGCCCGGCGAACTTCTGGCAAAGATGGGCATCGACCAGCCGGCAGGCTGCAATCCTGCCAAGCTTCCCCGCCTGAACCTGGGCGGACTCCCCCACCACGCCTACCTGAAGATTGCGGAAGGCTGCAACCGCCGCTGCGCCTACTGCGCCATTCCCAATATCCGCGGGCTGCAGAAATCCACCTCCGTTGCGGAACTGGTGAAGGAAGCCAAGGAACTGGAAGCCCAGGGCATCAAGGAACTGACCCTTATCGCCCAGGACACTACCTTCTTCGGTCGCGAAAAGAAGAAGGAAGGCGAAACCCTCACGGACCTGCTGAAGGCGCTGCTCGCCGAGACGAACATTCCCTGGATCCGTATGCTGTACTGGTACCCCGCCTTCATCGACGATGAACTGCTGGACCTGATGGCCAAGGAACCCCGCCTGGTCAAGTACATCGACATGCCTATCCAGCATAGCAGCGACCCCGTTCTGAAGAACATGCTGCGCAAGTACACCCGTCAGGAACTCCGTGACATCCTCCGCAAGATCCGCACCAAGCTCCCCGACGTCACCCTCCGTACCACCGTGCTGGTAGGCTTCCCCGGCGAAACCCACGAAGACTTCGAAGACCTGATGGACCTGCTCCAGGAAATCAAGTTCGAACATCTGGGCGGATTCGTGTTCAGCCCCGAAGAAGGCACTCCGGTCATGACCATGAAGAAGCTCGCCCCCGTGGACGAAAGCGACGCCCGCGCCCGCCTGGACGCCATCACCGACTTCCAGGAAGAACTGGCAGCACAGCGCGCCGAAGAAATGATCGGCAAGACCGTGACCGTCATCCTGGACGAAGAAGCCGAAGAAAGCGAATACCACTTCTACGGCCGCACCGAAGGCAACTCCCTGGACACCGACGACATCGTGAAGGTGCTGGAAGGCGACGGTGAAGTTGGAACGTTCCGCCAGGCATTGGTTGTCGATGCGGAACCCCACGAACTGATCGTAAAGTTGCTAGACTAGATTATTTTGGGGTGGTCCGCCGACCCCAAGCGCAAACAATAAAAAGAACACGCGGATTCTCATCGTCAAGTAAATCCGATCTAGGCTGAAAACAAAAAAAAATCC